>JABIST010000288.1 GCA_018700215.1 Dehalococcoidia bacterium
CGTGAGTCGTGCTGCACCCGCCGAATCGCTGGCAACGAGCTGCGCTCGATCGTGTCCGGCAGGCCATCGCGCCAGTCACCGCGTGCGGTCGTGTCGTTCGTCATTCGGCGATGGTACGAGGGCGCCCGCTGCCGGGCGATGACGCTAACGCCCTGCGCTGTAGAATCTCCCGTGCACCAGTCTGCATGGGAGGCCCGCAATGATTGAACTCACCGAAGAAATGCGAACCGCCGTCGGGAACGCGTTGGAAGACAAGTTGCCCATGATCGCTACCAGTGTCGGCGAAGATGGACAGCCGACGCTGTCGTTCTATGGCAGCATCCACGTCCACAGCGCCGATCAACTCGCCATCTGGGTCCGTACGCCCACGGCGGGCCTGCTGGGCCGGATCCCCAACAACCCACACATGGCGCTGCTCTACCGCAACCCGGCCGCACAGCTCGGCTGGCAGTTTCACGGCCGCGCTCGACAGATCGAGGACGGCGACGAGGCACGCCGCGTCTACGACGAGTCCCCGCAGCTCGAACGCGACAAGGACGCAGACCGCCTCGGACGTGCCGTCATCATCGATGTCGACCGTGTGATCGCGCGCGGCGCCGTAGTCATGGAGCGCTGACCATCGAGCCGACCGACCCGCTGGAACTGGCCGACCTTCACCTTGATGCGCTCGAGCGAGATCGATCAGCCAGCGGGGACAAGGCCCCTCGCTTCCGCCTCTTCCGTACCAGCGCCGGCAGCCGCTGGCGCATCCGCCCCGATCTGCCTGCCGATCAGGCTGCTGAACTCGCCGCCCTCGCCGCCGCCGAGCCCGCCGTCGAGTCGTTCGAGGGCACTCCACCAACGATCGACGCCTACCGCGCCATCCTCGCTCGCTCCGCACCGATCACCCGGGAGTATCGAGGTCCGGCGTTCATCTTCCCCGCAGAGCTTCCGGAGGAGCCCCGGGCGGTGGTGATCTCCGCCGAAGATCGCTCGTCGCTTCCACAGCACTTCGACTGGGCGATCGAGGAGTGGGACGACATCCAGCCCGTCACGGTCGCACTCGAGGACGGCGTCGCCGTATCCATCTGCCACACCCCGGCCGCGACCGCTCTCGCTGCCGAAGCCGGTGTCTTCACCGCCGAGCTAGCTCGCGGCCGTGGCTACGCCGTCGATGTCGTCGCACTCTGGGCACGCGCGGTTCGAGAGGGCGGCCGCCTCCCCATGTACGGCACAACCTGGGAGAACTCGGCATCTCGTAACGTCGCCAGGAAGCTGGGGCTGGTGATGTACGGCGAGGACTTCTCGCTCAGCTAGGCGTGCTCCTCGTTAGATCCAGACTCCGGGTTCGGCCTGCCAGAAGAACTGCAAGAGGACGCCACCGGTTGCCTTCGGGTGGATGAAGGTTTCTTTCCAGGGGACGCCGTCGGTGCTGCTCGAACGTTCGCCGAAGGTGCGGATGCCGTGGTGATCGAGGGCCGCGACTGCGCGATCCCAGTCGCCTACCTCGACGGTGAGGTGGTGCACTGCGGTCCCGCGCTCATCGAGGAAGCGCTGGACGAAGGAATCTTCACGCGTGGGTGAGATCACCTCGATGCGCATCTGCTTCGTCGGGGCGTCGAGGACGCGGGTGTTGAATTCGGCATCGGAAGACGCGTTGGCGCCCGTCTTCGCGAAGGTTTCGAAGCCCATGAGCTGTTCGTACCACTCGCCGAGCTCGTCGCGGTTGGGGTGGGCGTGCGCGATGTGATTGACGGCGATGATGCCGAGCGAGTGGTCGCCTGTGTCCTCAAACGGCTCAACCTCGTACCAGGTGTCGCCGTCGCCGCTGTCGTAGAACTGGAAGAGGAAGCCCTGCCCGCCGCGGGCGGGGTGGAGGTAGGTCTGATTCGGCTTGCCGTCCTCGTCCCAGGGTTCGGCACCACTCTTGCGAATCGCCTCGCGGACTGCTTCCACCGACTCGACTTGCATCGCGAGATGGTGGAGGCCCGGCCCGCGGGATCCATCCAGGAACCGGTGGAGATACGAATCCGCGCCGCTCGGCGCCATCAGCTCCCAGCCAATCTCCGACGAACCCGGAATCGCGAGCGTCGCGCTGAGAAAACCGTCACTCTCGTAGGTGCCCACCAGCCTCAGCCCAAGCACTCGCTCTAGGAACTCGATTTGCGGGTCTAGGTCGGGCACCACCTGCGATAGGTGGTCGATCTTCAATACCTCGATCATGTGCGCGGCCTCGCCTCCGGGTGCTCTCGCATCCTCGCAGGCTCCGCGCTGAGGATCGACGACCGCCCCACCACCTATCGAGTAAGCGCCGACTCCACTTCGTCCGCCCGCCACAGCCATGCTGCTCCACGTACCCCGCTGGAATCGCCGTGTTGCGCCCGGACCACCTTCGTCTGGCACGTGTCCGAGAAGACGTGTTCCGCGAGCAGCGGCGGCACCAACTCGTACAGCGCTGCGATGTTCGAGACGCCGCCGCCAAGCACGATCACCTCGGGGTCGACCACGTTGACCACCGTCGCCAGCGCGCGGGCGAGCCGCTCCGCGTGACGCCTCACCGATGCCCCCGCACCCTCGTCGCCCGCCCGCGCCCGCTCCGCGATCTCCTCAGTGGTGAGCTGATCTCCACCTCGTCGCAGGTGGTCCGCCGCCAGCGCCGGTCCCGACAGAAATGTCTCGATGCAGTTCAACCGACCGCAATAGCACCGCCGGTCAGTCCACTCCTCCTCAAGCAACCCGGGCATCGGGTTATGTCCCCACTCCCCCGCGATCGCCTGCGCCCCTGCTAGCAACTCGCCGTCGACGACGAACCCGCCGCCGACTCCAGTTCCGAGGATCACGCCGAACACGCTCACCGCACCGCTCGCCGCCCCATCGATCGCCTCCGAGAGCGCGAAGCAGTTCGCGTCGTTCGCCACCCGCACCGGGCGCTTCAACGCTTCCGAGAGGTCGCGGTCCAGCGGATGCCCGATCAAGCACGTCGAGTTCGCGTTCTTCACCAGCCCCGTCTCAGGCGAAAGCGCCCCCGGGATGCCCGCGCCCACGCTCCCCCGTTCGTCGTAGTCTGCTTCGAGTCCTTCGACCAGTGCGACGATCGCGCCGATCGTCGCCTCGTAGTCATCCACTGGCGTCGCCACCCGCCGCCGCGCCACGATCGCGTCGTTGCCGTCCAGCGCCGCCGCCTCGATCTTCGTGCCGCCCAGATCCACGCCGATTCGCACGTCCGTGCCTCCACTACCACCGCGTGACTACTGTAAAGACAAGTGACTAATACAAACGAGGGCCCTCGCTCTCGCGAGGACCCTCGATCAGTGGGCTGTCAGGTGACCTATAAGCCGAATCCTGTGCCGCATCGCCGTGCCCCGACGGTGCGGTGATGGCCATCCATCTACGACGACGGTTACCCGCCGCCTCTTGCGACCTACCCGGGAACGGAGCTGGACGCCCCTATGTGTTCCTCTATTTGGTCTTGCTCCGAGTGGGGTTTACCGCGGCCGCCCTGTTACCAGGAACGCCGGTGCGCTCTTACCGCACCATTTCACCCTTACCGGCACTCCGAGGAGTGCTTAGGCGGTATCGTTTCTGTGGC
>JABIST010000304.1 GCA_018700215.1 Dehalococcoidia bacterium
CGACTGTCGCGAGGGAGAGGGTGAAGAAGAGAAAGAGCGTGGGGATGATGGTGGAGCTGAGGCCGGGGCGGCTCTGTGGTGAGACGCCGATGGCGCCGCCGGGGTGGAAGCTGCAGATGAGGCTACCGGCGTTCTGAAACTCCTTGGTGACGATGGTGCGGGTGCTCATGTCCGGGTCGACCCAGACGGAGCCGATGCGGTGTGGCTGGATGTCTTCGTTGATGAGGAGGAGGGTGTCTCCGCGTCGGAGCAGCAGGTTCGTCGGGAGTGTGTCGACAGTTTCGCCGAGGGCGATGCGGGAGGCGGTGCCGTCCGGGATCACCAGTTCGACGGTGCGGGCCTGCGGCAGCAGTACCCAGGCGACCAGAATCATGCCCCAGCTAAAGAGCGCAACTCCCCCGAGGTAGGGGAGCATGGGACGCATGAAGGCCGCGAAGCCGGTGAGGCGCATGGCACTGAGGAGACGCAGGAACCGCCCGGAGTTCAACCCCGGGCGGTTTGCAGCCTGTATCGCCTCCGTCATCGAACTCCTAGCTGACGAGGTAGAGCGCCGGGTAGAAGAAGACCCAGACAACGTCCACAAAGTGCCAGTACATGACGACGCCGGTTGCGCCCCAGGTGTTGCCCTGGGAGTAGGTGCCCTTGCTTGCGTGCCGGTAGGCGAGCGCGAGGAAGATCAGGCCGGTGGCGACGTGGGAGGCGTGGAGGCCGGTCATGGAGAAGAAGGAGGTGCCATAGCCCTCGGAGGGGCCGAAGTCGGCAATCGACCACTCGATGACGACGCCGGCGAGGAAGATCGCGCCGAGGATGATGGTGGCGAGGAACATGGCCTTGCCGTGGACGATGTTGCCGTTCTTGATGGCGGTCTCACCTCGGTAGGCGGTGAGGCTGCTGAGCAAGAGGATTGAGGTCAGCAGTAGTCCGAGCGACTGGCTGAGGTGATCTGGCGTGTACGTCCCGTTCATGTAGAAGCGGGCGGCGGCGAGCGTGCCGAAGAGCAGCGTCTCCGACGTAAAGAAGAGCCAGAGACCTAATCGATTGATGGCGACGCGGCGCTCGGGGCCGTGGGCCGTTGCAGTTGCGGCGGCGCTCATGCGTGGTCCCCCTCGCCGCGCCAGAGCTTGGAGAGGTGCATGAAGTACTCCAGGATGATCACGGCTTTGGCGACGCCGATGACCGATAGCAGAGTCACCACGAGGCTTGTTCCATCGATCCCGACGGCGATGACGTACTCGATGGCCGTGAGCACGGCGAGCACGATGATGGCGACGAGACCGCGGCGTTGTTCCAGTTGTTCACTCATGAACGGATCCTCCAGGCCTTCCTATGCGCCGCCGCCGCCACCACCGCCACCGGCGGAGCCGGCAGGCGCGGGACGACTGTGCTCGACATCAGGTTGTCCGTACGGGTACGGGGGCCCGACGACCTCTGGAGGTGCCGGGAAGTTGTGCTCAGGCGGTGGTGAGGAGACCTGCCACTCGAGCGTGCTGGCGCGCCACGGGTTGTCCGGAGCCGGTTCGCCACTGGTCCAGGACCTGAACATGTTCCAGGCGAAGGGGATGAACGAGGCCCCGAGGAAGAAGGCCGCGAGCGTGATGAAGAAGTTGAAGTCTTCGTACGCCGACGGGTAGTCCGCGACTCGACGGGTCATGCCCTTGGTGCCGACATCGAACATGGGCAGGAAGACGAGCTGGAAGCCGATGAACATCATCCAGAAGTGGACCTGTCCGAGGCGCTCGTTGTACATGCGGCCGGTCATCTTGGGGAACCAGAAGTAGACGGCGGCCATGAGGGCGAAGATTTCACCGCCCATGATGGTGTAGTGGAAATGCGCCACGATGAAGTAGGTGTCGTGGAGATAGAGGTCGGTGGGCACATCGGCGAGGTAGATGCCGGTGATGCCGCCGATCATGAAGTTGAAGACGAAGGCGAGCGCGAACAGCATTGGGACGCGCAGCCAGAGCTTGCCGGCCCAGATGGTGCCGATGGCGGCGAGGAAGATGAATCCGGTGGGAATCGAGATCATCTCGGTGAGCACCAGGAACGGCGCGGTGAGGTAGTCCTCCATACCGCTGGTAAACATGTGGTGAGCCCAGACGACGCCGGACAGGATCACGATGCCGAGCATGCCTGCTACGGCCCAGCGATAGGCATAGACCGGCTTCCTGGACATGTGAGAGAGGATGCCGAGGGAGAGTCCGAAGGCCGGTAGCACCATCACGTAGACGGCGGGGTGTGAGTAGAACCAGAAGACGTGTTCGTAGAGGACTGCGCTCCCGCCGTTGGAGAAGGCGAAGAACGATGTGCCGGCGATGCGGTCCATGAGCACCATCAGTAGTGCCGCTGCAAAGGCCTGAGTGAAGAAGAAGGAGATGAGCGACGCCGAAAACACACCCCAGGTGAACATTGGCAGGCGGCCCCAGGACATGCCAGGGGCACGCTCGTAGACGATGGTCACGAGGAAATTGATGCCTCCGAGGATGGAGACGAGTCCGAAGGTAATCACCGCGAGGTTGAAGAGCGTCTGACCCGACTTGGCGAAGACCGAGAGTGGCGGGTAG
>JABIST010000392.1 GCA_018700215.1 Dehalococcoidia bacterium
CGCGGTGGACACCATCGAAGACACCGATGGCGAGCGCGTGCTCGCCTGGCGTCACGCTCGCTTGGAGTTCCTGTCGAACCAGCAGCACGGCGGAGGGGTCCCTTCCGTTCGTCGGGTCAGCTCGGTGTGTGGGTGAGCCTATGGTGGGTCAAAGCGTAACACCGAGGGTGGTTGAGACGAGACCGATTACGTCGACGGTGTGGAGTGTCATCAGACGCCGGTGAAGTCCTCGGCGAGTTCGGCGAGATCGGGGATCGTTGCATCTTCCATGCGGACGAGGTCGATGTCGCCGAAGCGCTCGGACTGTGTGGCTTCGAGGTAGCGGGATTTGATGAGTTCGAGGACGGCGAGGAAATCGACGATGACGACGACGCGGGAGGTGGAGTTCTCCACGAGGCGGCGGAAGCTGGTGCGCTGCTCGCGCTCAAGCAGATCGACAATGCTACTGAGGCGATCGCGGAGGCGGATGCGCTCGCCGGGGAGGGTGGGGACGGATTCTTCCTCGGGGAGGCGGTCCATCACCTCGCGCAGCACGTCGACGAGAGAGTCGAGGGTGACTTTGTCGAGGCCGGTGGGCAGCGAGACGGAGGGTGGTGGGACGGCGCGGCGGTAGGTCTGGTGGGTGGTGTCGCGATCGCGGAGGAACTCGGCGGCCTGCTTGAAGCGACGGTACTCGCGAAGGGCGTTGATCAGGTCGACACCTTCGTCTTCCTCAATGTCGGCGTCGTCTATCTCGATGGGGAGGAGGGCGCGCGATTTGAGGAGGAGGAGGCGTGCGCCGATGGCGACGAAGTCCGCGAGCGCACCGAGGTTAATTTCATCCGCAGAGCGCAGGTGGGCGAGGTATTGCTCGGTGACCTGGAGGAGTGAGACCTCGGTGATGTCGAGTTCGCTGCGTTCGATCAGGTGGAGGAGGAGATCGAGCGGGCCGTTGAAGCCGACGCCGTCTGGGAGCGGGAGGTTGAGCTGGAAGGCTTCCGGGTCTGCTCCAGGTTGGCCGTCTTCGGCAACGGCAGCATCTTCAGGCGGGAGGGTAGGGACGTGATCCGTGGGCACCACCTCGGACGTGGTGTCGCTGGGATTCTCGATCTCGGTGATGGGAGCGTCGTCGGTGACGACCTCGGCTTCGTCGCGTGGCTCGGTTGTCACGCGCCGCCGCCGCCCTGGGAGGCTGCTTCGGCACGCTCGACGAGGTCCGCGCGGAGGCGGCGAGCACCGCGGAGGTAGATGTGTTGTAGCTCGCTGGCGCTGCGCTCGGTGTTGACGTGCATGAGAATGCGGAGGCAGCGGGCCAGGGCGCCGGGGACGTTCATCTCGTGGACGCAGGAGAGCGCAACATCGGTCCAGCCATCTTCGCGAGCGGCGACGGCAGGGAACTCCACATTCAGGTCCGGAGTGGTGCTGAAGATGATGGAGGCGACGTGATCACGATCCAGATCGTTCGCGGTGACGATTTCGGTGAGGAGCTCACGGGTGGCGTCCAGGATCGCTTCGCGCGTGTTGTGCTCTACGGTCGTCGCACCTCGGATACCGCGCACCATCATCGTCACTGTGGTCCCCTGTCCTACTCTGCGGCGACGGGCGCGGCCGTGCGCCCGGTCATCCGCTCGACGAATTCGCGTACGGCCGCGGCGCGCCCCTCGCGCGGTGTGTCTGCGATGGTACGCACGAATGCGCTTCCGATGATCGCAGCGTCAGCGAGTGCGGCGACCTGCTGGACGTGGCGGCGTTCGGAGATGCCGAAGCCGATGCCCAGCGGGAGGTCTGTCTGGGCGCGGACGCGGGCGATGAACTCTGGCAGATCCTGGGGCAGTTCGCTTCGTGTGCCGGTGGTCCCGGCGAGACTGACACAGTAGACGAAGCCGCTGGCGTGGTCCGCGACGAGTCGGAGGCGGTCATCGGTGGAGGTGGGCGCGACGAGGTAGATGATGTGGAGGCCAGCCTTGTGAGCCGGGATTTCGAGTTCGGCGGCCTCGTCGGGTGGGAGGTCGACGATGATCAGGCCATCGACTCCGGCCTCGATGGCGTCGGTGACCCAGCGGTCCGGGCCGTAGGAGGTCATGGGGTTCACGTAACCCATGACGATGATGGGGATGGTGATGCCGCTGGCGCGGAGTGATCGGACGGTATCGAGCAGGGTGACGGGCGTGGTGCCCTGCTGGAGTGCCTCGTAGTAGGCCTGCTGGTTCGTCGCGCCGTCGGCGAGCGGGTCGGAGAAGGGGAGGCCCAGCTCGATGGCGTCGGCGCCACCATCGATGGCGGCCTGAACGATCTCGGGGGTGGCGTCGAACTCAGGCCAGCCGGCGGGGACGAAGGGGATGACGGCCGGACGGCCTTCGGCACGGGTGCGCGCGAAGAGTTCAGCGATGCGATCCGGAGTGTTGTTGGCCATCAGTTGAAGACTCCAATGACCGTAACGGTAAAGCTCACGCTGTTGATGGTGAAGTGTCCGGCGATAGGCACCCAGATGGAACCGGACGCGCGGAAACCCCAGGCGAGCAACATACCGAGGATGGTGAATGGGATCAGCACTGAGAGGTTGAGGTGGAATGCGCCGAAGAGCAGACCGCTGACGAAGATGGCGAGGGTGGGCGACCAGATTTCGCTGAGGGCTCGGTAGACGAGTCCTCGGAAGAACAGCTCTTCGGCGAGCGGCGCGGCGATGGTGACGGCGATGCCAGCGATGAGGAGGGTGACGAGGATTGGAAAGGAGGACTCGCCCTCGATGAGTTCGAGTTGGTTGCCACCCTCGAGCCAACTGACATCGATACCGAGTTCCTTGAGGAGCATGATGACGAGGCCGTAGCCGAGCAAGATGGAGTAGGAAGCGACGACGAGAATGGGCAGCGGCCCCCAGCGTTCCGGCTTGCGGAAGCCGAGGGTGTGGAGCGTTGCGCCACGTCTGAGCGCGAGGGCGAGTACGACCCCGGCGAAGCTTGCTTCCCAGAAGATGGTGACGAGGAGGCCAACGGAGTCTGTCTGCCGCTTGTCGAGGTCCGTGGTCAGGACGACGGCGACGAGGATGGCCGAGATGAAGAGGAAGCCGAGGAAGAGTCCGCCAAAGCCGAAGAACACGTCGCGGCCTTGCCACACGCGCTGCGGCGAGTGACTGGGCAGGGCCTGGAGCGAAGGCGGTTCAGCGAACATCTGCCGAGCGTATCAGCGCGTCGTGGTTCGTCGGGCTACTCTTGAGCGGATGAATCAGAACGTGGTAGCCGGTGTTGTGGTGGCGTTCCTGGGGGTGCTGGGGCTGATGGCGCTGGCGGTGGGTGGCCTTGGCGGTTCGACTTCGGTGGTGTTCGACACGAGTCAGTCTCCCCCGGCGCCGACCGAGGGTGAGGGCGGGCTGGTGTACGGGAGGCATGAGACGGGTGGCTTCGTGCTGTTCGGCATGGAGGTGAGGCCGCGGGAGCGGTGGCTGGCGGTGGGGTTCGTGGCGCCGGACGAGTGCATCGAACAGGACGATCAGGGCGAGGATGTGGTGATCGCCTCGGGGGATTGTGGGGCGCTGCCGGGGTGGGGCGTGGTCGATGGTGGGGGGAGGACAGCCGACGGGGTGGAGTGGGTGATCGTGCGGGTGGATGTACCTCGGAAGTGCTTCGAGGTGGTGGAGCGCGGCGACACGTGGCCCTCGGATGCGGTGGAGTGTCGGGCGAGGTAGTGGGCCCTCCTAGAGGGTGACTCCGAGGGCATCGGCGACTGTGTTCATGTCTTTGTCGCCGCGGCCGCTGAGGTTGACGAGGACGACGTCGTCCGGCGTGAGTTCGGGGGCGAGTTTGGTGAGGTAGGCGATGGCGTGGGAGGACTCGAGGGCGGGGATGATGCCTTCGATTTCGCAGAGGAGCTGAAAGCCGGCGAGGGCTTCGGCGTCTGTGACGGAGTGGTACTCGGCGCGTTCGCTGACCTTGAGCCATGAGTGCTCCGGACCGACGCCGGGGTAATCGAGGCCGGCGGAGATGGAGTGGGCTTCGGTGACCTGGCCCCATTCGTCCTGGAGGAGGAATGAGCGTGCGCCGTGGAGCACGCCGGAGCGGCCTTTGGTGAGGGTGGCGGCATGGCGGGCCTCGAGACCTTCGCCTGCGGCTTCGACGCCGATCAGGCGGATGGGGTCATCGAGCAGCGGGTAGAAGAGGCCCATGGCGTTGGAGCCGCCGCCGACGCAGGCGAGGGCGATGGTGGGCAGGCGGCCTTCCTGATCGAGAATTTGCTGGCGGGCTTCGCGGCCGATGACCGACTGAAAGTCGCGGACCATCATGGGGTAGGGGTGGGGGCCAACGACGCTGCCAATGATGTAGTAGGTGTCGCGGACGTTGGTAACCCAGTCGCGGATGGCCTCGTTGGTCGCGTCCTTGAGGGTGCGTGAGCCGGCATCGACGGTGCGTACCTCGGCGCCGAGCAGCTTCATGCGGAAGACGTTGAGGGACTGGCGCCGGACGTCCTCGGCACCCATGTAGACGACGCATTCGAGGCCGAGCAGGGCGCAGACGGTGGCGGTGGCGACGCCGTGCTGGCCAGCACCGGTCTCGGCGATCAC
>JABIST010000357.1 GCA_018700215.1 Dehalococcoidia bacterium
GCGTGGTGGGCTGAGGGGTTCGCGAAGTCGTCGGAGAAGAGTGGCAGCATCACCTCCAGCACCTCGGGGCGCACGGCGGTGGACGCGGCGTTATCAATGTAGATGTGGCGCTCGGGAACAGGGGAATCGGTCATCTAGTGACGATACCCATCGGGGGTATGAGGGGTCAACGGAGTGACGGCGGGATCTCGCCCGCCGTCGCAAGCTGCCTAGCCTTTGTGAATGACGTAGATCATGTTGCCATCGGGGTCGTGGAAGCCACGGTAGCGGAAGCCGCCCGGCTCACCGACTGTGTCGCCGACCCAGGTGACACCCTTGGACTCCAACTCGGCCTGTGCCACCTCGAAATCGTCGGACTCGAACGCGAGGTGATCCACGCCGACCGGGTTGGCCGGCATGTTGTCGTTGCGGCCGACCTCGTTGGTCTGGCTGGTCTCGAAGATGTAGAACGCCACGTCGCCAATGCTTGCACCGAACGAAGTGGCTCCCTCGGCAAGCGGGGCTGCTTCACAGCCGAGCACCTCGGTGTAGAACTGGTGCGTCCGCTTCGCATCGCGGCAGGCGATGCCGATGTTGTCGAACCGCTTGAGCGTCATCTTGAACCTCTTCCGTCGCGCATCTGATCGAGGGCGCTCGGAAGCTACGCGTTGCCCGGTTCGTCGGTCAATGCTAGTTCGAGAGCCACTCCGCCGAGTCGGACCCAACGGGACTCGGTGTTCGATCCCACCCAGGCGGGCTCGCCGGTAGGCCATCGAACGGTCGCACTGCTGTGAGCGCTCCGAACGCCGAGTCCCGTTCGTGCGTGTACTTCTTGAGGCTGACTGGCTCATCCGGCTCACCGCCGGCCCCGAGATTGACCAACCAGTTCCGCGTCCGCAGCAGTGAGAGGCGCGCGAGCCAGCTTCCACCCTCGGACTGGCGGCGAGTGAGCGCCCGCAGGGCGGCGAAGGCAGCGAGGTAACCCGTGGCGTGGTCCAGCACCTGCACGGGGAGGTGCTTCGGCGCGCCGTCCTCGCTGCCGGCAAGTGCGAGGCCGGTGGTCGATTGGATGATCGAGTCGAACCCGCGGCGACCGGCCCAGGGGCCGCTCCAGTCGAACGCGCAAAGCTGGACAATTGCGATCCCGGGGCGGATGCGCGCAACCTCGGTGGGGCCGAAGCCGTGGCCTTCGAGTGCGCCAGGGCGGAACGCGTCGATCAGCACATCGGCTTCCGAGAGCAGGTGGGTGAACGTCGCTTTGCCCTCAGGGGTGCGCAGGTCGATGTGAGCGCTGCGCTTGCCGAAGCCGGTGGAGATGACGCCGTTGTCGACGGTCGGCAGATGCTCGGCACCGACGCGCAACACGTCCGCGCCGTGGCTCGCCAGCGTCATCCCGGCGACGGGCCCGGCGAGGACGCGCGAGCAATCGAGGACGCGAACGCCGTCGAGCGGACGATCAGCGGAGCGGAGCAGGGGAGTATCGGCGTCGCCGATCCTCGAGAGTTCCAGTGGCGGGAGCGCGGCGGTGGCGAGGGCGTGCGGGTGGGCATCCCATTCGTCGAGGGTGCGATAGGCGGCGGCGATCATGCCGTCCTCGATCAGCGCAGTTTCGAGGTCGAGAACGTCCCAGCTAGCGATCGCGGTCTCGAAGGCAGTGCGGTCGAGCGGCACACCCAGGCGATCCGCGACGCCTTGCGCGTGGTGGGGGAAGTTGCAGTGGAGTTGGATGTAGCGCTGGTCGCGGGTGCGATAGGCGCCGGAGAGTGACGCCCACGCCTCGATAGGGTCACCGTTCACTCGGAGGAGACGCTCGATCGAGAAGGCCGCGATTGCGTGGGCGCGGTCCACGGCGATTGGCTGGGCGATCCCACCGCGTGCCTCGAATAGCTCCGCCGCGGCGAGCGCAGCCGCGCCGACGGAGACCGCGGCTGCCTCGGTCACCGCGAACGGTGACTCGAGGATGTGCGGGAGGCCGCTGAACTCGAGCCAGTCCAGGTCTGGCGACGCACCACCGGTCAGGGCGTGCAGCGCGGCGACGTGATCGACGCTCGCCATGCTGTCGCTCATCGCGCCCTCCTCGGAAGGGAGTTGGTCGCCCTCGGTACCTACGCCTCGGCGCGCGCCGTGTGGTAATCGACGATGCGGCCGAGCGCCTGCGCCCCGCGCTCGAAGGACGGGTAGACGGCAAAGCCACGCTCCACGACGCGGTCTTTGACCTGGGCGGCTTCCTCGGTGTCGCCGGTCATCACGCCGTGCGTCGGCATCAGCAGAATCACCGGCTGGTTGGTCTTGTTCCGGTAGTCGTCGAGCAGGTCGAGGATCTCTTCGAGGTCCCCTGGCTTCTCGAAGCCGCGCGAGCGGAACTCCAGCGCCACACCACCATCGATGATTGGTTCGTCGGCGAGGATCTCGAGGATCTTCTGGAGGTTCTCGGCCTCGCTGCGGATCGTCGATGCCGCGTCGAACGGGTTGCGGTAGGAGCCGCCGATGATGGTGAAGAACTCTGCGAACCGAGCGTAGGAGGCATCGCTCAACTCCGGGACGTTGAAGCCATAGCTCTCGAACTGATCGGTAATCGCGACGGACTGTCCGCCGGTCATGGCGATCAGCGCGATGTTGCGGCCGGTCGGCTGCTTCGCATGCACCAGTCCCGCGATCGCGTCGACGGCCTCCTCGATGGAGGCGACCGCGATGGCGCCTGTCTGCTTCAACATCGCATCCCAGATCGCCTGCGAAGAGGCGAGCGAGCCGGTGTGCGAGTTGACCGCGCGCGCACCCGCGGTGGAGCGGCCACCCTTCCAGACGATCACGGGCTTCTTCTTCGTCGCCTCGCGCAGCGTGTTGAAGAAGCGGCGGCCGTCCTTGGTGCCTTCGAGGTACATGGCGATCGCCGGGGTCTCCGGGTCGTTCATCAGGTACTCGAGATAGTCCGACTCGTTGAGGATGATCGAGTTACCGATCGAGATCGTTCGTCGCACCTTCACGCCGGCACCCTGTGCGCCGTTGGTCATGCCGATGCCATGCGTCCCGCTCTGGGAGATCACCGAGATGTCACCGCCGTCGCCGTGCTCCAGACCACCGCCGAACTTCACGGCCAGATGGCGGTTGTAGACGCCCATGCAGTTGGGACCAACCAGCGGCATGCCGGCGTCCGTGCACATCTGGACTAGCTTCTCTTGCAACTCGATGCCCTGCGGCTCCTTCGTCTCAGCGAAGCCGGAGGTGAACATGCTGATGCCGCCCACACCCTTCTCAATCGCGTCCGCGACGACGTAGGGCGTGACCTGGCGTGGCACGGCGCAGATCACCAGGTCGATGTCGCCGGGGATGTCCTTCAGCGACTTGTAGTTGGCGATCCCCTTCTCCTCGATACCGGGAATCTCGTTCTCGTCCAGCTGCACCGAGTACAGCTCACCTGTGAAGTCTTTCTGGTTGGTGAGCCACTGGTACTGCGGCCCCTTGTCGCCGACGACGGCGAGGGTGCGGGGGTTGAGGGCGCGGTGCAGCCGCTCCTGATCAATTGGCATCAGGCAGTTCCCCCGGACACGTCAGAGAGCACGACGTGTGCGTCCACGGCAATCGCGCCATCGGTGTAGGCAAACACTGGGTTCAGGTCCAACTCGGCGATGTCCGGGTTGGAGTCCATCACCGCGGACACCTTCAGCACGAGCTGTTCAAGCGCCGCGACATCGGCCTTGTCCTGGCCGCGAGCACCGTCCAACAGCGGGAAGCCCTTGATCTCGCGAATCAGGTCATGTGCGTCGCGCTGCTCCAGCGGGACGATCCGGAAGGACACGTCTTCAAGGATCTCAACGAACACGCCGCCGAGCCCGAACATCATCACTGGCCCGAACTGCGGGTCGGTCGTGCCGCCCACAATCACCTCGGTGCCCTGCGGCACCATTGCCTGGACGGCGATGCCATCCACATCAGCGTTCGGTGCGGCTTTCGCCACAGCATCCGTAATCTGCGCGAAGGTCGCGCGGACCCCGTCCGCATCTTCGACGCCGAGGACGACGCCGCCGATGTCGGACTTGTGCGCGATCTCGGGCGAGACGATTTTCATCACCACCGGGTAGCCAATTGCGTCGGCGGCGCTGACGGCCTCGTCTGCTGTCGTCGCCAGCCGCGTATCCGCGACAGGCACGCCTCCCGCGCTGAGCAACTGCTTCGCCTCAACCTCAGTCAGTTGCGATCGCCCTCGGGCGCGCGCAGCCGCGATTATGTCGTTCATCCACCGCTCCATTCGAGGTGTTCAAGCCCGCTGGTCGCCCCGTTCGTGGACGCCGGGCCAAAGGAGCGCCAAGCATATGGGCGTCCCATACCACCCGCAATAACACCGTCATCACGCGAAGCCGCGGCTGAAGACCATTTGGGACTGCTGGAGTGGAAGAGACGGTTCGACCGGCTCAGGATTCGCCGTCATCCCTGCCCAACGTGGAAGCACCGAGGGAAGCTCGTTGCTCTCGTGTCAGTGGACGGCTCTCCGGGAAGCGGAGATCGGAGCGCTCGAGCAGCGCCGAGAATCCGAGCCGGATCGAACAAACAGAAACGCCTGCTCCTTGTACACGGAACAGGCGTTTCCTATGCCCTGAATGGTGTCTGCCCGACCCGGAATCCTTACAGACTGGATGCCGCGTCGACCCCCGCCAAGGCGTATCCAGAGAGTAGCCAGCAACAAGGTGGGCCTGGGCGCAGTTGCAAACAACATCGGGAACAAGGAACGCACATTCAGACAGAGTGCTGTGGATGAATGCGACGAGAGTCACCTGCCGCGGGTGCAGTTCGGCAGCTTCGATGCGCTCGCCTGATCCGCGTTGCGCAACGACACGACTCGAAACTGGTTGATGTGGGCCCGGCGGCAACCAGCAGGCTCAGGCGGGCCGGAAAATGAGTACGAGCGATCTGGAAAGTTCGTTAAATCAGATTCGGCCGGCCCGAGCCACCGGCAAGCCGGAACCTCGAGCGCGGCCGAATTAGCAGAAACGCCTACTCCGCGATCGACGGAATGAGCATCTCTTAGTCTCGTTGGTGCCTGCTTTACTCGGAATGTTGCAGAACTGATTCCGGGTCACCCCGCCAAGACCTGATAGAAGAATAGCGCCCGTGAAACCGGTTCAAAAGCACTTATAAGCAAGATCGTCCACAGAGTAAGCAAATCTTGCGAAATTCCCGTGGATATCCCTGACGGAAGTCGAAAGGCCCACCGATGCACGGTGCGCCTCGCGCCGCTACGAGGCGGCGCTCAACCTCAAGTTGCTGTGGGGCGGCGCTCAACCAGCTGTGCTCGTCGTTGATTGTCGCGGCGAGGCTGGCGAGGCGGTGGGTGGGTGAGGCGAATCCAGAAAGTTCGTTAAATAAGATTCGGCCGACCCGAGCCCCCGGCAAGCCGGAACCTCAAGATCGACCGAACAAACAGAAACGCAGACTCCGCGATCGACGGAACAAGCACTTCTTAATCTCGTTGGTGTCTGCTTTTACCCGAAATCCTGCAGAACTGATTCCGGGTCACCCCGCCAAGACCTGAAAGAACAATAGCGCCCAGAGCGGTGGTCCAAGGGCAGTTGTGAACAGGCTCATCCACAGAATAGCCAAACGAGATCAACTCACAGTGGATGAGTGGAACGAAGGTCAGGAGGCCGATTGACTTGAGTCAGGTGGCTGGTCGTCCCTGGCTCCAACGGCACTCGACCTGCGAGATGATGCTCGCCGGGAGACCGGTCGCTGGGAGTGGATGAGGTCAATCTGAAATGCTCGTTAAAAGCAGAAACGCCCACTCCGCGATCGACGGAACAGGCGCTTCTTAGTCTTGTTGGTGTCTGCCTTACTCGGAATCTCGCAGAGTCGACTCCGGGTTCCCCCGCCAAGGCGTGAACGAACAATAGCGCCCGCGAAGGTGGTCAGTAGGTAGTTACGAACAAGATTGTCCACAGGACACGAACATTTGAGAGGTATTCGGTGGAGCCTTGCGCTTTTCATCACGATTCGCCGCTTGCGCCCCCCACCGCTTCCCCTTGACGATGGTTCCATGTCACTGAAGAGTCGATTCAGCGCGTTCGGCGGTCGCAAGCCCCGTCAGGCCGATCCCTCCCCGGACCAGCAGCTCCCCGAGGCAGGCGCGACGCTGAGTGATGGTCGCCCGCGTCTCGTCGTCGGCCTCGGCAATCCCGGTGCGGAGTATGGGAACACTCGCCACAACGTGGGCGCCTGGACGGTCAATCTGCTGGCGAAGCGCCACGGCACCCCACTGGAGCGCCACGGCAAGATCGACCGCGCCTCAATCACGATCGACGGCCACGAGGTGGTGATCGCTCGACCGCGCGCCTATATGAACGTCTGTGGTCCGCCGATCGCAGCCGAGGCAACGCGACTCAACCTCTCAGCGGAGTCGCTGCTGGTGATTTACGACGAACTCGATCTGCCCGTTGGCCGACTCCGACTTCGTCGCGCCGGGAGCCACGGTGGCAACAACGGCATGAAGTCGCTGATCGGCGCCCTCGGCAGCCGCGACTTCGCGCGCGCGCGGATCGGCGTCGACCGTCCCTACGAGGACGGCAAGGGCGTCCGCGACCCGGACAGGATCGCGGACTGGGTGCTCTCGCAGCCAACGCCGGACCAACGTCGGCAGCTGGACGCCGCCGTCGAGCGCGCGGCCGACGCCGTGGA
>JABIST010000251.1 GCA_018700215.1 Dehalococcoidia bacterium
AGAAGTTTGGGGTGACGCTGGACGAGGCGTTTGGGGCGGCGCTGACTCGGCACCTGGGGCTGGGGTTGCTGGAGCGGAGCGACGGTCGGGTGCGGCTGTCGGAGCGGGGGCTGCTGCTGTCGAACGAGGTGTTCATCGATCTGTTGCCGGAGCCGGCAGAGTAACGATGGCGGTGGAGGTGTTCCGCTGCAACGCGTGCGGTCGCGAGGTGCTGGTGCGGCAGGCGGGGCCGATGTCGGAAGCCGAGATTGCACGTCGGGTGCGCGAGGAGTTTGAGCCGGCGACGCCGGGGCCTCGGGGGCGTGCCGACTTCAGTTCGCGGCTGCGGGACGATATCTGGGTGGGGGTGTCCTCGGGACGTGACGAGGTGCCTCGGGAGGAGCTGCCGGAGGCGTGTCCTGCGTGCGGCAAGGGGGACTGGCGGACGATGCGGGTGTTGGACTAGGGGGGGGGTGCCGAGCACGGACTGCTTCCGAGGCGCCAGGTGTCCGGCTCAAACCGGGTGCACTCCAGCGCGCAGCAGTAGACGTACTCGACAGACCCTTCGAATGAAACCTAGCTCCTCACAAGCGGAATCTTCACGTGGTCGACTCCCAGCATCGGGAATACGGCTGAGAAGCAGCTGACCATATTGATCGTGTAGGGGCCTTCCACTGCACCCCGCGTAATCAGAACCACTTCCCGCGAGACGGACTGGAATCCATCTTCCACATCCGGATCACAAGGACCGACATCTCCGAAACAGATCTCGAAGCTGGGCTTGATCAGAACCGAAGGGGTTCCGTCAGGGAGGACGGGGACCGGCGCCCCTGACGATGTGGTGACCACAAGATGCAGCTTGAGATCGCGGAACGTGACATTCGAATAGCGATTCGACGCGACGATGCAAAGCACTTCGACATCATCGGTTTCAAGGTTGTCATCGGGGCCGTCCCCCCAGCGTACTTCGAACGACGGGCTGATTTCGGGAAGTTCGATGGCGACGCAAGCGCCTCTGCCGCTCGCACAGATGATCTGTTCAAGTACCGATTCGAACCCACCGAGATTCGCAACGGGACTCTCAAAGGCGATGCCACCAGTGTCG
This sequence comes from Dehalococcoidia bacterium, assembly GCA_018700215.1. Taxonomy (GTDB): domain Bacteria; phylum Chloroflexota; class Dehalococcoidia; order UBA2979; family UBA2979; genus JABIST01. The sequence goes on from JABIST010000251.1 coordinate 1,085, forward strand.
CTCGCGACGCGGGCATACTCCGACTTGGCAGCCTCCAGAATGCCTGTACCTGCGTATGTGAACACGGTGACGGCCCGGGCATTAGCGGCTGCGATCGCCCCGTCCGCCGCAGCTACGTCGTTGGCATCTTGTGGTGTGCCTCCCTCGAGCGGTTCATCACCGAGAAAGAAGATGGCCCTAGTGGCACTCCCGCGCCAATCGAAATGCTCAGCGAGATCAACGATCGCCGCCGCGCCATCCTCCAGATCTCCGGGCGTACCGATCAGGTCGGCGTCGCTTGAGATCAGTCCATTCGCGAGCAGATATTCCCGATAGGACTGTGTGAACTTCGTCGAAGGGTCACGGGCGACCCATGTTCCCTCGATCCCAAACCATGACACGCGCAGATCCGCAGGGCAGTTCGCCATAGCTGCCTGGATTGCGGCATCGGCTGCAGCACTCAGATCTGCAGCCTCATCCCCCATCGACCCACTGGTGTCGATCACGACGATCAAGTCGACAGGAGCGGTAGCGCCGGCGCCACCGGGGCGAGGGGAGTCTCCGGAGGCTGAATGTGGGTGCGCGGCGCAGACTCGATTCAGGTAATCACTGACGTGCTGGCTTATCAGGTCGCAATCGAGACGAGACGGACGAAGTCCTGCGTCAGCGAAGCGACCTTCCACGGCTTCTACTCGATCAGATGGTCTAAACCTATCTTGGCGATCAGTAGTTCCAGATTTTGCTCGAGGCATTTTGCCCGCCTTTCATTTCTCGCAACGTATTCGGTGAAGCGAGTTTTCAAATGGCTATTTCGATGTATTACTCACAAATATTCAGTGATTTGTCAGGAATGTTTAGTAGTAATTACTAACGAACTATTCGGAACGTCCAACGGCATACTTAAAGGGATTTCACCAGAGCGATTAACACGAATATCAACGGCTGACTAGAGCGAATCGACCTCGTGCGCACCGGGGGTTGTCTCGCGATCGGATCCGGAACGGGCTAGCCTGCGGCGATGCAAGAACTAACGGATCACTTCGGTAAGCCGATCGCGGCGGCGTATGACGAGGCGACGGCGGCGCGTTCGACGCCAGCTGTAGTGGACCCGGTGGTGGATTTCCTCGTGGGACTCACGGGAGGTGGGCGGGCGTTGGAGCTGGGGGTGGGGACCGGGCGGATTGCGTTGCCGCTGGCCGAGCGTGGCGTCGAGGTGCACGGCATCGAGCTGTCGGAGGCGATGGCGGATCGGTTGCGGGCGAAGCCGGGGGCGGAGCGGGTCGCGATCACGATCGGTGATTTCGCAACGGCTCAGGCTGGTGGTTCGTTCTCGGTCGCTTACCTGGTGTTCAACACGATCATGAATTTGACGACGCAGGCGGAGCAGGTGGCTTGCTTCCGGAACGTTGTGTCGCAGTTGGATCCGGGTGGGTGCTTCGTGATCGAGGTGCTGGTGCCGGAGTTGAGGCGGCTGCCGCCGGGGGAGACGACACGTGTCTTTGCGGCGAGTGAGGAGCACTGGGGCATCGATGAGTTCGACGTGGCGAGGCAGGGGCAGATCTCGCACCACTTTCGGAAGGTGGGGGACGGGTTCGAGTTGAGGTCGACGCCGTTCCGGTATGTGTGGCCATCGGAGTTGGATTTGATGGCGGAGCTTGCGGGGATGACGTTGCGTGAGCGGTGGGCGGGGTGGGATCGGGAGCCGTTTACGAGTGAGAGTCGGTCGCATGTGTCGGTGTGGGAGAAGCCGGCGGAGTAGGGAGTCGCCGGGACTGCATACGGGCGTCGGAGTGTTGGGGGAGTGGTGGGTAGACTGGCGCGATGTATGTCATTGGGACGGCGGGGCATGTCGATCACGGCAAGTCTTCGCTGATTCAGGCGCTGACGGGGATTAATCCTGACCGGCTTCGCGAGGAGCAGGAACGTGGGCTGACGATTGAGTTGGGCTTCGCGTGGCTGACGCTGCCTTCTGGTCGCGAGGTTTCGATTGTTGATGTGCCGGGGCATGTGCGGTTCGTTCGGCACATGCTGGCGGGGATTGGGGCGGTGGATCTGGCGCTGGTGGTGATTGCGGCGGACGAGGGGGTGATGCCGCAGACGCAGGAGCACCTGGAGATCCTGGATCTGCTGGAGGTTCGGCACGCGGTGGTGGCGCTATCGAAGATGGACATGGTGGAGGGGGATTGGGCGGATCTGGTTGAGGAGGAGGTGCGGGAGCTGATCTCCGAGACATCGATTGGTGGGGCGCCGATCGTGCGGGTGTCGTCGGTGACGGGGGAGGGGTTGGAGGAGCTGCGGGCGACGCTGGATGCGGCGCTGGATGCGGTGGAGGAGCCTTCGGATATTGGGCGACCGCGGCTGGGGATTGATCGGGTGTTCACGATGTCTGGGTTTGGGACGGTGGTGACGGGGACGTTGCTGGGCGGTCGGCTGCGGCTGGGGGACACGCTGGAGGTGATGCCAGACGGGCCGACGGCGCGGGTGCGGGGGTTGCAGACGCACGGACAGACGGAAGAGGAGGCGCAACCGGGGACGCGGGTGGCGGTGAATCTCTCGGGAGTGGGGACCGACGAGCTGAGCCGGGGGCAGGTGCTGGCACCGCCGGGTCGGATGACGCGGGTGACGGCGTTCGATGTGCGGCTGCGGGTGCTGTCGCGTCGAGAGCTGGCACACAACCTGCGGGTGGCGGTGCACACGGGGGCGGCCGAGGTGCAGGGGCGAGTGCGGGTACTCGATGGTGACGCGATCGAGGCGGGCGAGAGCGGGTGGGCACAGGTGGTGTTGCGCGAGCCGCTGGCGTTGGTGGCGGGAGATCTGGTGGTGCTGCGGGTATCGGACGAGACGATGGCAGGTGGGCGGGTGGTGGAGGTGAATCCACCTCGACACCGACGACGGGACGCGGGGACGATCGAGCGGCTGGAGGCGATGTCGGCGGGGACGCCGGAGAGCGCGG
>JABIST010000077.1 GCA_018700215.1 Dehalococcoidia bacterium
CTATGGCGCGGCCAAGGCCGGCGTTGCGGGCATGAACCGCTGCCTCGCTCGCGACCTCGGTCGTTACGGCGTCACCGCCAACACGATCGCGCCGGGTGCGGCTACGCGGATGACCCAGACCGTGCCGGATGCGGCCCGCGCACTGCGTGAGCAGGGCGGCATGGAGGCAGCACCACGACGCGAGAGCGGCGTGACTTCCCTCCGAGCCGGTAGCTACGTTGCTCCGATGACCGTGTATCTGATGACGGACCAAGCGTGGGACGTCAACGGGCACACGTTCAACGTGAGTGGTGGCCAGGTAGGGCTCTCGCACGAGATTCAGCCACTGCGCCAGCTCAACAAGCCTGGCCGCTGGACCTTCGAAGAGCTTTGCGACCTGGTTCCCGGACAGTTGATGAGCGGGCTTCGAAACCCGGCACCGCCACCGCCGGACCTGGATCTGCCGGGACGGCCGGTTACCGCGAGCTAGTCGCTCGACCCGGTTCGTATCAAACGGGCGGTCACCTTGCGGTGCCCGCCCGTTCTTTATGTCGCTCACGGAACACGGTGGCGGGGTTACTCGCTGGGAGCGTTGTCCGGTTTGATCTCCATCAGGATGAACTCGTGGCCACCTCGCTGGACGTCTCGCACTCGTTGGAAGCCTGCACGCTCGAAGCAGCGTTGTGCTCGGTAGTTCCACGAGAGTGTGTGCAGGTAGACGCGGCTCAGGCCGATCTCGTCGAACAGGTACTGCACCAGGGTCCGCACCGCATCGGTGCCGTATCCGCTGGACCAGAAGTCGCGCTCGCCGATGGTGATGCCCAATTCCGCTTCGCCCGCCCGGGGGTCGTAGCCGTAGTACATGACGTTGCCAATGTGTCGCTCGCCCTCGATGTCGTCGATCGCGAACGTGCGACGGTGCGTTGTGGGGTAGTTCAGCTCTTCGCGCATCGTGGAGGCGAACGTCTTGTAGGAAGCGCGCAGCGGGCGTGCGGCATCATAGGCCGCCAGCTCCGGGTCGCAGCGCCACGCGTAGTCGTTCTCGGCATCTTCGATCTGCTTGGCTCGCAGATGTACGAGGGTTCCGCTGGCGATGATCTGTGATCTTGTAGCCGTCACAGGGCCATCCTAGCCGTTCGGCTCGCGCATCGCGATCAGCTCGACTGCCTGGTCAAGAATATGGAGCTGATTACGATGTGTCAGGCGGCGCTGGGCTTCGTGGACGTCGTACCAACCCACATCGTCAAATTCGTCGTCGTGCTGCTCGAAGTTGCCGCCGGTTGGCTCCATCAGGAAGTGGTGGACCACCTTGTCCACGCGGTGGCCGGTGCGGCTGGTGAATGAGTAGCGAACCTCACCGAGGGGCTCGAGAATCACGATCTCGAGGCCGGTCTCCTCGCGCACCTCGCGCAGTGCTGTCTCCTCGATCGACTCGCCGGGGTCAGGTGTGCCCTTGGGCAGCGCCCAGAGCTGCTCTCGGCGCCGAGAGACGAGGACGACCTCGATCGCGTGGGTGGTACGGCGGAACACGACACCACCCGCCGAGACGGCCCGCTCAACGCCGTTCGAACTGGTTGGGTCGTTTGCGGAATTACTCGAACGAGTCATCGGACTCGGGGTCCGCGAAGTCGGGGGCATTCGGCTCGTCATCGAGCATCGCAACGCCCGCCAACTTCACCTGCTCCAGCGAGTCCTGGGCAGCCGTGCGCAGTTTCGCGATTGTGGTCTCGCGCACCAATCTTGTGAGGATGCGTTCCGACTCGTCACTGGCGATTTCACCGAGGGCTTCGACTGCCGCCAGCTGGACATCCAACTCGCTGTCATCCAGCAGCATGCCAAGCGGGGTAGCAGCTTCGTCTACGAGCAGAGCGCCAGCCGCGGTGGCTGCGGCGGCTCGAATATCCGCGTCTTCATCATCGAAGTTGAAGATCAGGATCTGTAGCCACGTCTCCGAGGCGCTGCGTCCCATCGCCCGGAGCGCCGCCACTCGCAGGCGGTGTGACCCCACCTCGTAGCTCTCGCCAATCAGTTCGCCGACTGTCTCGTCCGAGCAGGCGCCAAGCGCTTCGAGCGCGCGTCCGCGGACTTCCTCATCTTCTTCGATGTCATGAACGCGGGCAGTCAGCGCAACCTGCAACTCTTCGGCGTCTTCGTCAGAGAGCAGGCCGAACTCCATGCTCACGACCCACTTGCCGAGCACGTCGGCGATCTCGGCACGGACGGAGGCCGCGTCGTCTGATTCGAGCTGGGCACACAGGAGCTGCAGATAGTCCGGTCGCTCCTCGATCGCGATGCCGCGGACGGCGAGGATGCGTGTCGCCGTGTCTGGGTCGTGGAGCGCGGAGAGATGGATACGGTGAAAGTCGAGCAGCGCGTGCTCTGAAGCGAGCTGATCCAGCTTTGCGAGCAACTCTCGGCGACGTTCAGGTTCAAGTGACGGCCACAGTCCCATCAGCCTCGCGAGCTGTGCGTCACCGATCCGGGAAAGTCCGCGGAGCACCGAATAATCTTCAGTCGGGTCACCTGACTCAAGCTGAGTGATCACGTCGTCCGCGGAGGGCAACTCCTCGGGCGGATCTTCGTCGGTAGGGATGGCGGCGGGGTCGAGGTCACTCACGGTCTCAGTGTACCCCGACCCTTCGAACAGGCGCTGCTAGCGGATCTCCGAGGTAGGCTCACGCGCCATCAGCGCACTGACGGCATCCAGTGGTTCGACTCCCTGGTAGAGCACCGAGTTCAGCGCTTCGGTGATCGGCAGCTCAACGCCAAGCTTCGAGGCGAGATCGAGGGCGGCCGGGATCGTCGTGGCACCCTCGGCGACCTCGCCGAGCGAGGCGAGCGTGGCCTCCAGCGTTCCGCCAGCAGCGAGCAGTTCGCCGAGCCGTCGGTTGCGGGCCAGCGGGCTGTAGGCGGAGGCCATCAGGTCACCGACGCCGGCGAGTCCTTGCAGGGTGAGCGGGTCGGCACCGGCAGCGACAGCGAGTCGGGTGATCTCGGCGAGTCCTCGGGTGAGGACTGCGGCTTTGGCGTTGTTACCGAATTCGAAGTGATCGACCATTCCCCCGGCGATCGCGACGACGTTCTTCAACGCCCCACCAAGCTCAACACCTACGACGTCATTACTCGTGTAGACGCGCAGGGCGCGAGCGTGGAAGGCGTCACGTAGCTGTTCGAGCGGCGCATCGGTCGAGGCGATTACCGTGGTGCCCGGGAGATCGTTCGCTACTTCACGCGAGAGGTTGGGCCCGGAGAGTACCGCGAGTGGATGCCCTGGCAGCTCGGCAGCAAGCAGCTCAGACATGCGGCGCCCCGTGCTCGCCTCGATTCCTTTGGTCGCTGAGAGCAGTACGGCGTTCGCCGAGATGGTGCCCGTGACAGCTCGCGCGTTCTGAGCGAGTGTCTGTGACGGCACAACGAAACAGACCAGGTCCGCGTCGCGTACGGCTTCGGGTGCTGTGGTGACGTGCAGCGTCTCTGGGAACTTGATCCCCGGCAGCCGTCGCTGGTGCTCCCGTGCCTGCTCGATGAGCTGTGCCTCCTCTTCGGAGCGGGCGCCCAGGAGGACATCGCGATGGTTACGCGCGAGATGGACGGCGAGCGTGGTGCCCCAGGAGGTGGTGCCAATGACGGCGACGCGCTGGATTGGTTCGCTGGCCATCGGCCGTGATCAGGCGCCGGTCGGGTCTCGTCGCTGCCCGCCCTGTCCTATTTTCGGCTCGGTGCCGGCCAGCAGGCGCTTGATGTTGCCAAGATGGTTCAGTTCCACCGCAAGCATGGTGAGCAGGCCGAAGAGCAGATACGGCTGAGCCGCCTGGTCCGCGAGTACCAGCCCGACGATCGCAAGGAAGCCTGCGAAGACACCGACGATCGACATCACCGAGGCGTAACGGAACAGCGCCAGTACGGCGAGTCCAACGCCAAGGACCGCGAGTGCGGCCAGCGGCGAAACCGCAATGAACGCTCCGAATGCGGTGGCCACGCCACGCCCACCTCGGAACCCGGCGAACACCGGCCAGGTGTGGCCGATCACTGCCGCGACGCCACCAAGAGCGGCCGCCCATGGCTCGTCGAACACCAGTTGGCCAATGAGCACCGGGATGCTGCCTTTGACGGCGTCAATCAAGAGGACCAGCGCTGCCCAACGCAGACCCATCGTGCGGAGCGAGTTCGTGAAGCCAGTCTTACCGGAGCCATAGCTGCGCACATCGCCGATGCCAATGAGACGGCCAACCGTCAGCCCGGTCGGGAATGAGCCGAGCAGGTAGCCGATGATGATCGTCGCGGCGATGCTCACGCCGTGACCTCCAAACGATCCTCGCTGCGCTTCCGGAACACAATCTGAATCCCTGTGCCTTCAAAGTCAAACGCACCTCGAATCTGGTTTTCGAGATAGCGACGGTAGGAGAAGTGGACGAGCGCTGGATCATTGACGAACAGCACGAATGTTGGTGGGGCTGTCTCGGCCTGGGTGGAGTACATCACCTTGAGTCTCCGGTGATGAATCGTTGGTGGACCGTGCTGGACCAACGCCTTCTGGATCACGCGGTTCAGCTCCGAGGTCTGTACGCGTCGCTTGCGGACCTCGGCGATGTGGGCACCCAGCTCCAATAGATCGCGTACACCTTCACCGGTGACGGCAGAGGTAAACGTCACCGGTGCCCACGGGACGAATCGGTAGCGGTTGTCGACGAGACGTGCGAACTCTGGTCGTTCGTCGCGATTTTCAGTCAGGTCCCACTTGTTGACAACCAGGACCAAGCCACGCGCGCGCTCATGAACGTAGCCGGCGATGTGGGTGTCCTGGGCGGTCAGCAACTCCGTCTGATCGAGCACGAGGAAGACGATGTCCGCCCGGTCGATCGCGCGCTCAGCGCGCTGCACGGAGTGACGCTCAACGCCCCGCTCGATCCGGCCGCGGCGCCGGATGCCAGCCGTGTCGACCAGAATCATCTTGCGACCCTCGAAGTCGAACGGCGTATCAATTGAATCGCGCGTCGTACCGGGGATCGAAGAGACGATCGTGCGCTCCTCGCCCAGAATCGCGTTCATGAGCGAGGATTTCCCAACGTTGGGTCGCCCGACGATCGCGATCCGGATCGTCTCATCAGGTTCTTCATCGTCGACCGGCGTGCCCTGGATGACCTCGAGTATCTCGTCCAGCAGATCCGCGATTCCATTCCCATGGATCGCAGAGACCGCGTGCGGGTCTCCCATCCCCAGGCCGTATAGCTCCGGCAGACGATCTGCTGCTCGGCGAACGTCACTCTTATTGGCTACCAGCAGCAGCGGCTGCGGTGCACCGCGAAGCATCGCAGCGATTTCGTGGTCTGGATCTGTCGGTCCGTCGACAGAATCAACGATGAAGAGCAGTGCGTCAGCCTCGGTAATTGCTCGCTCCACCGCCTGTCGCACCAGCGGTCCCAGCTCCTCGGGCTCTTCGCCCAGCAGACCACCGGTATCGACGACACGGAGACGCTGTCCGCGCCACTCGATCTCCCCGTAGTTTCGATCACGGGTGGTGCCTGGGAGGTCTTCGACGAGCGCCGCACGCGATTCGGTCAGGCGATTGAATATCGCGGATTTGCCCACGTTGGGGCGTCCCACGATCGCAATGAGCGGGATGCGAGTCTCATCGCTGGAATCAGGTTGTTCGTTCATCCGGGCGTCAGGGTAACCGAGACCGTTTCAGGGCGCAGCGGATCTTGCATAACGCCCTCTGGTAGATCGAGCGCTGGCTCAAGGTCGTAGGTCCCGGCGCCCAACCCCTCGACATCGATCGTGAGGATGATGTCATCGGCGGTGAGCGTGTTCAGCACTGGCAGCGGGCCGGAGACTGCCACCGAAACGGTCGGCGAATCAGGCGACGCTTCCAGACCGTCCAGGATGTTGATGAACTGAGGCATCACCTCCAGCGTCACCGTCCCATCGATCGGACTGATCTGTACAACCACGGTCACAGTGAGTCGATCATCCGAATTCAAACCTTCAGGTAATTCGACGGCGACTGCCCGCGTCACGTCCGTCTGCGCACCGCTGATGTCGAGCGGTTCCAGGTCTAGCGAGTCGAACTGTTGCAGCGCCTCCAGCGTCCCTTCCACCGAGATGGTTGCCGGCGATACCGTCACGCTGCTGACGCGATAACCGGTAGCGGGTGCATTGGTGGTGCGCGCGTGTAGCGGTAGTGCCTTGGCCAGTGTGCTTTGGCGGATATCGACGCTGACCAGCAGCGCAGGCGTCTCTAACGTCACACCACGGATCTCACCCCCGCCCGCGCCTCGCGGTACCAGGTTGACGGTCTGATCAAATGAGAAGGTCAATCCGGCCACCTTCACGTCGGCCACTGCGTCGTTGACCCGGATCACCAGCGACTCCGGGCCACTGACGATGACCGTCGGCAGCTCTGCGGTGGTGCTGCCCAGCTCGTAACCCAGGGGCATCGTCCCTACCGGGCGAATGCGGACCGGGACTTCAACCGACGTGAGGTCTTCCAGGTTCACGATGATCGTTTCAGGGATCGTTCCGACTACGCGAACGCCACGGAGGCCCGCGATCTCCACCTGGATGCGGACTTCCTGCGCGCGCTCGGTCAGCCCATTGAGATCGACGAATGCGGAGAACGAACCGCCCCCAGCCGCGATGTCTTCCCAGCGCTCGTCTGGCGCTGCGAGTCGCACTTCGATCGCCGGTAGCTGGTTGGCGACCGCCAGGCCGGGCTCAACGTTGAATACCTGCACCGTCAGTGGTGCGGACAGACTGTCGATGCGGGTGGGATTCTCCTCTTCGGTCACGAAGACCCAGAGCGCTCCACCCAGCAGCAGTGACAGGAGGAACAGCCCTGGCGTGCTGCGCATGGTGCGCCACGAACGCAGCAGCGCCTCGCGTGAGATATCCAGGGCTTCGTGCAGCCGATCTTCTGTCTTAGTTTGCTGAGCCACTTAAGAGATCCGACGCTCCGGGGTCGGGGGCGCTCCCGTTCCGTCGGTGGCAGGCTCTTCGTACTCGAGTTCGAAGAGCCGGTGCAGTTGGCGGCTCAAGCGCTGCTCATCGAGAGCCGGCGCCATTCGTCCGTTCGATGCGAGTGACACCGCACCGCGCTCCTCTGAGACGATTACGACGACACAATCGGAGCGCTCGGCGATGCCGAGACCGGCGCGGTGACGCATCCCGTGATCAGCCGGTAGTGGTGCCTCGGACAGTGGCAAGGTACAACCCGCGGCGATGATCCGGTCGTCCCGCACCACAACAGCACCGTCGTGCAGCGGTGAGTTGGGATGGAAGATGGTGGCGAGCAGTTCCACCGTGAGCGAGCCGTTCACCGGGATTCCGGTGTCGATCACGTCCTGCAACCCCGTCTCGCGCTCGAGCAAGATCAGAGCGCCGGTGTGCGCGCGAGCCAGTCGAGTGGCCGCACGGACGACCACATCGATCGCATCGCGGTGCTCCTGACGTCCCAGCACCGAGCGCAATCCGGTCCGTCCCAATCGTTCTAGCGCCCGCCGGATCTCCGGCTGGAAGATCACCAGTACCGCGATCACCAGACCGGTCAGTGAGTTGCGAAGGATCCAGTTCAGCATCCGCAGGTCCAGTACGCGGCTGAGGACGAACGCGCCGAGCAACAGCACCACCGCACCTCGGAGCACCGTCATCGCGGTGGTGCCCTGGATCAGCAGCAGCAGCCAGTAGATCGCGAATGAGACGATCACAATATCCACGACCGCGGCGAGGTCCATGCGGGATATCACGTCGCTCAAGGCATCTGGCACGCTGAGGACTCCATTCCTGTTTTTCGCGCCTCGGACGGGCGGGACGCGGGTCGCTTAAGCGTCGGGTGCTGCTTCCGAAAGGAGCAGTGCCAACAGTGCTTGCTGCGCGTGCAACCGATTTTCAGCCTGATCGAACACGACCGAGCGTTCGGACTCAATCGCTTCGTCCGTGATCTCTTCGCCTCGATGTGCTGGCAGATCGTGCATGATCACTGCGTCCGAGGGCGCTGATGCGAGCAGCTCTGCATTGAGCTGGTAGGGCTTGAAGTGCTCCTTGCGGCCCTCCAATTCGTCCTCGAAGCCCATTGATGCCCAGACGTCTGTGTACACCGCTGCGGCATTCTGGACGGCAGCGTGCTGATCAGTCGTCTGCGTGACCGAACCGCCGCCGGGCAGCGATGCGGCGTGCTCGAGCGTCTCCGCTGGCAGCTCGAAGCCGGGCGGGGTGGCGATGGTCAGGCGCATACCGGCCAGCACCGACGCGTA
>JABIST010000429.1 GCA_018700215.1 Dehalococcoidia bacterium
GGTCGTGGGTGAAGCAACTAACGGCATCGAGGCCGTCGCCTCCACAATCAGCCTCAAACCAGACGTCGCCCTGCTTGATATCCGCATGCCTGAACTCAGCGGTGTGGATGCCACGCTCCAGATTCGCGAGTGCGCCCCGCTGACCGCCGTGCTGATCCTGAGCGCCTACGACGATGACGATTACGTGACGAGCCTGCTGGATGCCGGAGCGGCCGGATACCTGCTCAAGACCGTTCGCTCGCGCGAGCTAGTGGATGCCGTGCTCCGCGTCTATGACGGCGAAACAGTCCTCCACCCAGCGATCGCCGCAAAGATGGGCCGCCTCTGGCGCCACCGGCTGGATACAGATCACGACCGTGCCTCACTGAGTGGGCGCGAGATGGATGTGCTGCGATGCGTCTCACTCGGGCTCCACAACAAAGAGATCGCTGACGAGCTCTGCGTCAGCGTGCGCACTGTCGAAGGCCACATGCGACGGATCTTCAGTCGCCTCGGTGTCCGCTCTCGAACGGAGGCAGCCGTCCTCGCCGCATCGCGGGGGTGGGTGAACCAGGAAAGTCATGACCGCGACCGCTAGCAGCTCAGCCGGGTCACGGTGGTCCGGCATCTCGCCGGGTCACGGATGGACAGCCATCGAGATTCAACGGCGCCTCCGCGAGGCGCTCCACGCCCCACAGTTCTGGGCGGCCATCTTCCTCGTCGCCGCGATTAGCATCGTCCAGGACACGATGGAGTCCCGCGAACTCCGCCCCGCGAGCGGTTTTTTGCGGGATCTCCCGCACGAGTTCGTGCGAGACTTCCTCTTCATCATCCCGGTCGCCTATTCCGCACTGAAATTCGGCACCGTTGGCGCGCTGGCGATGGCCATCCTCTGCACGTTCATGGTCATCCCCAACTGGATCTTCCTGCACTCCGGGGAGAGCGTTGGCGGCGTGATGCTGCAGATGACCGTGATCTACGTCATCGCCCTGCTGGTTGGCACCCGCGTGGAGCGCGAGACGGGAGCGCGCATGACCGCCGAGGCGGCCCTTGGCGCCGCCAACATCGCTGTGGCACGCTACCGATCCCTCTTCGATTCCACAGGAGAGGGCATCCTGGTCATCAACCAGCACAGCACTATCGTCGACGCTAACGTCGCTGCCGATGCGCTGTTCGATGCGGCCGAGGGCGAACTGATTGACACGAGCCTCGATCGAGCCCTGCCGCCGCAACTCGCGTCAGCACTCACGGCATGTATTGCCGATTGTTGCCCCGAGAGCATCGACGTGCTGATCACCGGTCCGGATGGCGAGGATGTCTGGCTCGCGCCGGCGTGTACCACGCCTGTGGGCTCAGACGACCTCACCCAGGTGGTGCTCAATGACGTGACGGAGCGGAGGCACCGCCAGAGCTCGCTGGAGGCCTATGCGGGATTGATCCTCCACGCCCAAGAAGACGAGCGACAACGCATCGCCCAGGAACTGCACGACGAGACCGTGCAGTCGCTGGTCATGCTCTGTCGCCGGCTGGACGCAGCCGAGGAGGCGGTCACCCGGTCGCCAGCCACCATCGCGGGCGAACTTGCTGAGATGCACGACGACGCTGAGGCCAGCATCGAATCGCTGCGCGCGCTGCTCCGCGGCCTCAGACCTTCCACGCTCGACGACCTCGGGCTTGTCTCCGCTGTTCGTGTACTCGTGCTTGAGGTCGACGCGCGCTCACCGCTTGGAGTCGAGCTTGCCGTCCGCGGTGAGCCACGACGACTCACTCGCACCACGGAACTTGCGCTGTTCAGGGTCGCGCAGGAGGCGCTCCGGAACGTGGAACGCCACAGTGGAGCTGCCCACGCTACCGTCACCCTCCGATTCCGCGAAGACAACGTCGAGCTCACGGTTGTCGACGATGGACACGGGTTCGAGTTGTCGGAGCCCCTCGGTCATCTCAGCGCGCAAGGGAAGCTTGGCGCGCTCGGGATGCGAGAACGCGCACGGCTCGTTGGTGGGACGTTCCACATCAATTCCGCCGCGGGCTACGGCACCAGCGTAATCGCGACGGTTCCGGCCGCCGCAGCGGCAGGGTGATCGCGCCGAGCGATCGCCAGTGAAGGGGTCGCGGTATTGGTTGGGGTGGTGGACCTGAGGGGGCTCGAACCCCTGACCTCCACACTGCCAGTGTGGCGCTCTCCCAGCTGAGCTACAGGCCCCCGGAGGCAGGACGGTGGTGGACCGCCCTGCCAAGTTTCGAGTGTAGGCAGTGGGCGGAGTGGCGGTCCAGCAGGGAGCGCCCGGAGTGTGCCCCGACTGGGGGTCAGCCGGCGAGGCGTCCCGCGTACTTTGAGGGGAGCTGGCCGCGTTCGACCATGGTGGTGATGGTGTCGGCGATGGTCTGGTCGAGCGGGATCCAGTTGATGGCGAAGTCATTGGCGGCGGCGGAGCTATCGACGGGTGGCCAGGCCATGCTGGTGCGGATCCCCTCGGCGGGGACGGGGAGGCGGAAGGGGAGGATGCGCTGGAGGTGGCCGACGGGGGTGATGCTGGCGGCGATGATTGGGTTGGGGAGCGTGAGGTAGCGGACTTTGCGCTGGGTGAGGCGGTTGAGGCTGTCGAAGACATCGCGCAGCAGGCTGTAGTGCGGTGCGACGGCGTAGCGGCGGGGGCCGCGGCCCGGTTCGATGGTACCGAGGATGGTGGCGGCGACGTCGCGGACGTCGACGATTGCGAGCCAGGCCTCTGCGGGGATTGTGCGGGTCTGGCCTCGGAGGAAGTCGGCGGCAACGCGGCAGCTTTCGCCGAAGTGCGGGTCGTGGGGACCCCAGACGCTGCCGGGCATGACGGTGACGACGGGCGCGCCTTCGGCCTGGTGTTGGCGGGCAAGGCGCTCGGAGTCGGCTTTGGACTGGCCGTAGACGCCGGCGGAGTTTGCTACGGGGGAGTCCTGGTCGACGGGGACATTGGAAGGGATGATGGCGACGACCGAGGAGACGTGGACGATGGGGTCCAGGTTGAGGCGTCGGGCGGCCTCGATGATGAGTCGGGTGCCCTCGACGTTGGTGGCGCGGATGCGGGCGGCATCGCGGGTATCGAGGGAGTAGATGGAGACGGCGTGGACGACGGCGTCGCAGCCCTCCAGGAGGCGCTCGATCGTCGAGGGGTCGGTGACGTCGCCGAGGACGATGTCGGTGGGTGTGGTGCCGCCAAGGGGTTCGAAGGCGGCAGGGATTCGTGCGGGATCGCGGGCGAGCAGGCGGACCTGGTGGCCGGCGGCGATGAGCGCGGCGACGGTGTGGCTGCCGACGAAGCCGGTGCCGCCGGTGACTGCGACCTTCATGGGTTTCGCCTCCCACGCGTGTCAGGTGGGAGAGTATAGCGAATGAAGTGACCGGCGGTGCTGATGAGAGATCGGTAGGCTGTCGGGACTCGGGACTCGGGACTCGGGACTCGGGACTCGGGA
>JABIST010000402.1 GCA_018700215.1 Dehalococcoidia bacterium
CCCCGGCTCCGAGGTCAGCACGTCGCCCGCGAAGATCGGCCGCTCGAAGTTGAACTCCTGCCCGCCGTGCAGCACGAAGCGCATGTCCAGCTTCGCCATCGCACCGCCGGGTCCGCCACCGCCACCACGAGCCGTGTAGAACGACCCCACCGAGCTGTACGTCGGCGGTGCCACTACCGAGGGAAAGCCAGCAGCCTGAGCCGCCTCCAGGTCGTGGTACAGCGGGTTGTCATCCAACACCGAATTCGCAAACTCGTGGACCTTCCCACGCTCCACCGCGAATCCGGGTGGGTTGATATCAGCCATCAAATCCTCCTGCAGCGCGCCTCTCGCGTTCCGCACAGGATGATAGGCCATGCTCAAGCTCGCCGGGAGTGCCCTACGAGCTCAGCGGCGCCGTCGCGAACAACACCGCGAACTGGTCGCACCAGATCATCGCGTACCCCAACCCCGAAACATCGATGCCCGGCGGAATTTCGTAGTTGAACGCCCCGTCCGTCGCCTTCAACGCCCCCAGTTTCACCGCATCCCCGCTCGGCTCCCCACCATCCGATGACAGATAGACGAACAGGTCCGGCCCGTTCCGCACCGAAAACGCCTCGAACCGCAAGATGTACTCGTCCGGCGCAACCTCGATGATCTGCGCCCGCCCCTCGCCGAAGTGGAAGTCGTCCGCCCCACTGAACTCCCCAGCGCTCACCACCCTAGCCGTGAACACGGCATCTGATGATGTTGGAGCCGCGAACGCGGCATCCGATGATGTTGGAGTTGCGAACCCAGCATCCGAGGTCGTTGCAGCCGCAGTCGCCTCCACGCCCGGCGTCGCACTCGAGGTCGCCGCCGCAGTCGTCGCCGCCGCAGTCGGAGCCACCGTCGCGTTCGCCACGGCTAGTGGACTCGCCTCATCCAGCGTCGTCCGTTCCCACAGCGGCGACAGCAGATAATTCCCACCAACCACCGCCACCAGCAGCACCACAGCCCCGAGGACCGGTGCTACTACCCGATGCGCCCCCGCCCAGCTCAGACCGTCCGCGTACCAGCCCCGTCGCACCGCAAACCACCCGGCAAGCACCACCAGCAGCAACCCAATGGCCGTCAGCGGCACGCGATACGGATACAGATCGGCTAACAGTCGCTCAAGATCGCCCAAGATCGCCATCGGTTCGCCTCCCGCTGCTCCGAGATCAGCCTAGCCCCAAAGCCTTGCGAGGCCATGACAACTTCCGAGCTAGTACCCGACCGCAGCCCCGTCGCCACGCGGGTCCGATCCGCCCACGATCACCCCCGTCTCCGGGTCGCGCACGATGATCTGCCCCCGCCCAAACACCGGACTGCGACGAATCCCCGAGACCGGCACCACTTCGTGCCCCCGCGCCGAAAGCGCACTCATCGCCTCCACCGAGATCCCCTCTTCCAGGTGGACCGGCCCGTGTGGCGGACTCGCCCGAATGCAGAACCGAGGTTCATCAATCGCCGCCTGCGGATCCAGCCCGTCCACCAGCATCGAAACCAGCACCTGCAAGTGCCCCTGCGGCTGCATCCACCCGCCCATCACCCCAAACGAGGCGTGCAGATCGCCGTTCGCATCCGTACTCATCGCCGGGATGATCGTGTGAAACGGCCGCTTCCCCGGCGCCAGCGCGTTCGGGTGCGTCGGGTCCAGACTGAACCCCGCCCCTCGATTCTGCAGCGGAAACCCACACCCCTCCGGAATGATCGCCGTCCCGAACCCGTTGTAGTTGCTGTTGATGAAGCTGCACGCGTTCCCATCGCTATCCACCACCGACAGATAGACCGTGTCCGTCCCCACCTCCAGTGGCCTACCCTCCGCAAGATCGATCCGCCGCTCCGGCTCGATCCACGAACGCAACTCCGAGCTGAGACCCTCCGACAGCAGCCAGTCGACTGGCACCTCACCGTGCTCAGGGTCTGCGATGTGTGCACGCGCCTGCGAGAACGCCACCCGCACTGCCTCGATCAGCAGATGCAGCCGCTCCGGAGATCGCCGCGCCGTCGCCTCGATATCGAGACCCTCGATGATGTTCAGCGCGATCAACGCCGTCAGCCCCTGCCCGTTCGGCGGGCACTCGTACACCGTGTGCCCACGGAACGCCGTGCTCACCGGCGGCTCGAACGTCGAGTAGTGTCCCGCCAGGTCACTCGCCTCCATCAGCCCGCCCTGCGCCAGCAGCGCCCGCACGATCTCCTCAGCAGCGCGCCCCTCGTAGTACGCCGCAGCACCACCCTCCGCGATCTCACGCAGTACCGAGGCCAGTCCCGCGTTCCGCCAGATCTCCCCCGGACGCGGCGCGCGACCATCGATCAGCAGCTCACCGCTATTCGGGCTCGCCGCCAGCGTCTTCGGCACCTCCTGCTCCCACAGGTACGAAATGATCGGCGACACCGGGAACCCGTCCTCCGCCAGCGAAATCGCCCCCGGCAACACCTCTGCCAGCGACATCCGCCCGTGCCGCGCCAGCGTGTCCGCCCACCCGGCCACCGCCCCCGGCACCGTCACCGCATGCACACCCTGCCCCAGCGTCTCCCCCACGAACCCAGCATCCGACAGCGCCTCGAGGCTCAGCCCCGCGGGCGCCCGCCCACTACCGTTGACCGCATGTACCTGCTTCGTCGAAGCATCGAAGAACAGCGCGAAACAATCGCCACCAATCCCCGTCCCCGTCGGCTCCACCACCGCCAGCGCCGCGGCCGTCGCCACCGCCGCATCCGCCGCATTCCCGCCGGCGCGCAGCACCTGCAACCCCGCCTGCGCCGCCAACGGCTGCGTCGTCGAGACGATCCCGTTCCGCGCATACACAGGCGATCGACGCGATTCGTAACGCACATCCTGGTCGGACAATCCAGCTAGTTCTGACATCGACGCATCATACGGCGCACAGCAACATCACCGAATTGATGACTTGCTGAGCATTACGACATTTGGTGTACGATTTGCCTCAGCACATGCTCGATAGGGGACATCTATGACCGCGTTGATCATCTTCCTCGGTATCTTGGCCGCACTCGTGACCGCCGCGGTCACCCTGTTCACTTCTGGCACCATTCCAGCGGTGATCGCCTTCATCATCGTGCTCGGCATCATGGTCGCCGGCATCATGCTCGCCGGCGCCATCAAGAAGCTGATCCTCGCCGGCCTGGCAGTCCTCTTCATCGCCATGCTCGGTTTCAGCGGATTCAGCGGCTACCAGCTCTACGCCGCCCTCACAGACACCTCCGGCCCCGCCGATCCTGCAGACCCCGCCGCCCTCGCCTCCGCCGAGGACAAGCTCGAAGCCATCGAGGATGACGCCGGTTTCCGCATCGCCCTCACCGAGGCCGAACTCACCGCCTACATGCAGGACGCCCTGGGCGATTCCGACGACTCGCCAATTCGCTCCATCACCGTCGATGTCGTCGATGGCGATGGCGGCGGCAATGGCGAAGTCCAGTTCGATGTCACCTTCAAGGGCGGCGGCATCTCCGGCGACGGTGCCGTCTCAGCGGCCATCGATGCAGGCGCCGTCTCCATCGAAATCCGCCGCGTCAGCATCGGCAGCCTCTCCCTTCCCGGCGTCGCCACCGGTGCCGTCGAAGACATCATCGAAACCGTCCTCGACCTCAACAAGGAACTCGCCGAGGCCCAGGCTGACGTCCAGGCCATCGAGATTGCCGGCGATCAGGTCGTCGTAATCGGCACCATCGGCGGTGGTGACATGATCACCTCCGCCGACCTCCTCGGCGCGCTCGCAAGCAACGCCTCCGCCATCGCCGGCGCGGCCACGCCGCCTTCCGAGCGACTCGGCCCAGGCTCCGTGAATTCAACCTCTGCCGATGGTGCCAGCTACTACGTCGCCCTCGGCGACTCACTCGCCGCCAACGTCGGCGTCTCCCAGGCCAGCGATGGCTACGTCTCCCGCTTCCACAACCAGCTCCAGATCGCGGATAGCGCCTCCTACGGCCTCCGTAACTTCGGAGTCTCCGGCGAAACCTCCGGTTCGCTGATCCGAACCGGCCAACTCGAAGCGGCACTCGAGTTCATGCGCAACAACGATGTCGCCTACGTCACCATCGATATCGGTGCCAACGACCTGCTCGGCCACATCGGTTCCGCAGACTGTGAGAGCGACTTCGCGGCCGATGCCTGTCAGCAACGCCTCGCCAACGTCCTCACCGCCTACCAGCCAAACCTCGATCGCATCTTCCAGGATGTCCTCGATGCCGCGCCGGACGCGACGATCATCTTCCTCCAGACCTACAACCCCTTCAGTCTCGGCTTCGGTGCCTCCGTTGCACTCGAGGCGGATTCGGACGACATCACAGGGCAACTCAACGCCGTTGCAGCCACTGCCGCAGCCGACAACGATGGCATCCTCGTCGCCGATGGCTTCGGACCGATGCAAGGAACCACCGCCGCGACGACGCACATGCTCGATGCATCGCCCGACATCCACCCGAAAGCAATCGGCTACGACATCCTCGCCAGCGCCCTCGTCGACGCATTGCCGTAACCAGACGCAACGAAGTACGACGGCCGTGTGGCGAGTGCCACACGGCTATATCGTGTAGCAGCTTGACCATTTACGGAAGCGTTTCGGGCTGTATCATCGCTCATGCGGGCGGGGTGGTGACAGTAGGGGCCCGTGACCCAATTTAATCGATTTGTCAGCTATTACATCCGCTCGGCATTGCCGTTTCTGAGCGGCATCGCCTTCGGCATCTTCCTCATGCGCTGGGATCACCCGCTCTGGATACAGGTCCTCGCTGGCCTGATCCTCGTCGTCGTCGGCCCCTTCGCCATCCGGCTCGTCCTCACCCTCATCGTTGAGGCCCTGCGAGGTGTACCCGAGCATCAAGAGTTTCGGCGAGGTGTACCCGAGCATCAAGAGTTTCGGCGAGGTGTACCCGAGCATCAAGAGGTTCGGCGAGGCGTACCCGATCACGAGGTCGCGGAGCGAGCTCCTTCCGAGCACCAGGAGTTTCGACGAGCAATCCAGGACGAACCGCGCCCGCGCCACCGGCCCATCACGGTCGGAAGCGTCAAGCCCCGCCCCACATCGGGCCTGCTCAGCCGCTTCCGCTAGATCCACCCCACCACGAATGACGCCGAACCCACCGACGTCAACACATCCGCCTGCAAACAGGCGCGAAGCGTCAAGAAGGGGGTCGAAGACCCCTCGAAGACCCCCGCTAGAGTTCGCGCGCGAGATCTTCGTCGGCACCGGAGAAGATCAGCAGATCGTTCGCCTTGATCGCCTGTGACCGCACCGGGTTGAGCTGCACCTCGTCGTCGCGCACCAGCATCAGCAGCCGTCGGGTCGACTTCTCTTCATCGAGCTGATCCAGCGTCGTTCCGTACAGCCGAGGTGGCGGTTCGTAAATCGCCACCCCGTACTCACTGGTCAGCGAGAGATAGTCCTTCGCCTCGCGCAGCCGCAGCAAGTGAGCGAACCGCTGTCCACCCTCCTTCTCCGGCTCCACCACGCGCTGCACGCCCAACCGACGCAGCATCATCGCGTGTCGGTCGCTCTGCGCCTTCGCATACACATCCCGCACGCCCAGCGACAGCAGATTCATCGCCGCCAGCACGCTCGCTTCCAGGTACGCCGTCGCCACCACCCCCACGTCCATGTTCTCGATGCCCAGGTCGCGTAACGCCTGCTCATCCGTCATGTCCGCAATCGCTGCCTTCGTCACGGAGTTTGCGATGTGCTGAACCTCCGTCTCGCTCAGGTCGATCGCCAACACCTCATGGCCCTCCGCGGCCAGCGACAGCGCAAGCTGAGTCCCAAATCGTCCAAGTCCGAGTACGGCAACCTGCATGGTCTGGTCCTCCTCGTGGACCGGCTAAACAATTAGCCGATCCGCACACCCGCCTCCGGGTACCGGTACCGCGTCCGCGGCTTATCTGGAATCGTCAGCGCGATATACAGCGGCCCAAGCCGGCCCGCGAACATCAGCACCGTCATGATCAACGTTCCAGTCTGAGAGATCTGCGGGGTGATGCTCTGGGACCAGCCAACATTCGCCAGCCCGGACATCACCTCAAACATCAGCGGCAAGAACTCCAGGTCATCGGTCAGCTCCAGCAGCCAGATACCCAGGCCAAGCGTGAAGAACCCCAGGATCGTCACCGCCATCGCCCGCAACACGATCGCTGTCGGAATGTCCCGCCCAAACACCGACGCGCGGTGCTGACCCCGCAGCGCCGAGAGCACTACCACCATGCTCACCATGAACGCGCCCATCTTGATCCCACCTGCCGTCGAGGTCGACGAACCACCGATGAACATCAGCAGCAGCAACGCCGCCGTCGTCGAGTCCTGCACCAACCCCAGGTCCACCGTCGACATCCCCGTCGTCCGGTTCACCGACAGGAAGAACGAGTTCACCACCTGCTCCAGTGGGTTCATCCCCGCCAGGATCTTCCCGTCGCCCTGCTCCACCACCAGGAACAGCGCCATCCCAACGAACAGCAGCGACACCATCCCAATCACCACGAGTTTCGTGTCCAGCGTCCATCCCCGCGGCCGCTGACTCATGTTGAAGACCGTGATGAACGACATGCTCCCCAGGAACGCCGCCACCCCCATCACCGCGATCGGGTAAGGGTCGTCCACCTCCCCGGTGAAGCCCCGTAGTCCGCCCTGCAAATCGAACCCGGCGTTGTTGAACGCCGAAACCGAGTGGAAGAAGCTCTTCCACACCGCGTTCACACCCGCCTCGTCCAGCCAGAACCACGGCAACAGCAGCAGAAACGTCACCAGCTCAATCCCGAACGCGAAGATCATCACCCGACGCAGCAATCGCAGGATGTCCCGCTCCGCCGTGTCCATCAGCTCCATGCCAAAAAACTCGCGCCCTCGAAGGCCAAACCGATTACCGAAGATCAGCAGCAACGCACCCGCGTACATCGTCACGCCCAGGCCACCCGCCTGGATCAGCACCGCAATCGTCGCCTCGCCAAAGAAGCTCCAGTGCTCCGCAGTGTCGAACCGCGACAGCCCCGTCACACACACCGCCGACGTCGACGTGAACAGCGCGTCCACCCCGTTCGTCCACTCCCGGGACTCCGAGGCGATCGGTAACGACAGTGCAAAGGCGCCCAGCGCAATCAACACGGCAAATGCCGCGGGAATCATCCAGGGCTTCGGTTGGAACTGGGTACGACGCTTCCGGCGGACCGTGACCACCTCGCGACGCATCCGCCGACGGCGGACCGCAACATTTCCCGGCAATGGCTCTCGCGCCTGCGTCATCCAGTAGTGCTCCGGTCAGCCATTCTCGGGCGATGCATCGCGAACGTCTATGCGGGTCCGCCTGACGGCCCTGTCTGATGCTCAACCAGTCGATCCGCTAGCCACTCCGCCGCATGACGCGGCGCCCGCTCGCTGAAGTGCTCGATCTGCTGCCGGCAAGACACCCCCGTCACCGCAATCGCCGCATCCGAGGCCGCCGCATCCACTGCCGGAATCAGCGTCCGACGCGCCATCGCCTCCGAAATCTCGTAGTGCTCTGACTCAAACCCGAACGAACCCGCCATCCCACAACACGCCGTCGCCACCGTGCTTACGTCGTAGCCCGCCGCGCTCAGCGCAGCTTCGGTCGGCTCCATCCCCACCAGCGCCTTCTGGTGGCAGTGCCCGTGCAGCACCAGCTCCCGACCTTCCGACGAACCAAACGCCGCCGCCACCAGCTCCGGATCTTCCGAGGCCACCTGCGCCACCAACTCGTCCAGCAGCAGCGCCACACTCGCCACCTCCGAAGCCTCTGATGTCGCCACCAGTTCCGGATATTCGTCCCGCAGTGTCAGCAGACAACTCGGCTCCGTCCCCACAATCGGCACCCCCCGCGCGGCATACGAGGCAAGCTGAGCCACGTTCTGCTCCGCCCACTCCCGAGCCGTCCCAAGCTGCCCCTTCGAGATCAGCGGCCGCCCGCAGCATCCCAGTCGGTCCACCAGCGTCACCTCGTAGCCAAGTGCCTCCAGCACCGCCACCGCCGCCTGCCCAACCTCCGGCTGGTAGTAGCGCATGAACGTGTCGTCGAACAGCACCACCTCACCCCGCGACGCAGTCGTTCGAGTAGTGCGCTTCGCAAACCATCGTCGGAACGGCTGTCGCGCCAGTTGAGGTAACGGTCGGTCCCGATGAATTCCACCGAATCGATCCATCAGCACCCGCACCGGTCGCAGTCCATTGACGAAGTTCACCAGCGGCGCCACCGGACTGCCGAGGCGGCTCAGCGTCGCGATCCGACCAAACAGTCGCGCTCGCAGCGGCGTGCCATGCGCTTCGTGGTGCTTCGTCAGCACCTCGTACTTCAGCTTCGCCATATCCACGCCCGAAGGGCACTCAGACTTGCACGCCTTGCACTCCACGCACAGATCCAGCGCCTCCTGCATCCGATGGCCGCTCAGCTCCTCCGCCGGAATCACCCCGTTCAGCGCCTGTCTCAGCAGATTCGCCCGCCCGCGCGTCGAGTGCTCCTCGTCCAGCGTCACCATGTACGAGGGGCACATCCCCCCGTCCAGCTTCCGGCACGCACCCTGCCCGTTGCACAGCTCCACCGCCCGAGCCAGTCCGCCCTCCGCCGTGAAATCGAGGATCGTCGGCACGTCCGCATTCACCGTCCGAGGGCTCAATCGCAAGTTCTCTCGGAACCCCGGCGTGTCGATGATCTTCCCCGGGTTCAGAATGCCCTGCGGGTCCCACGCCCGCTTCAGCTCCCGGAACGCCGCCGTGATCTCCGAACCAAACATCCGCTCCGTGAACACCCCCCGAAGAATCCCGTCCCCGTGCTCCCCACTCAGACTCCCGCCGAACTCCAACACCAGGTCCGCGATATCGCTCGCGATCGCCTCGGTCGTATCCAGCCCGTCTTCCGTCTTCACATTCACCAGCGGCCGGATGTGCAGGCACCCCACCGAGGCATGCCCGTAGTACGCCGCGAACGTCCCGTGCGATGCCACCACTTCATCAAACCGCGCCACGAACTCCGCCAGCCGCTCCGGCGCTACCGCCGTGTCCTCCACAATCGCCACTGGCTTTGCGTCGCCCTTCACGCTCATCAGCAGGCCCAGCCCGGCCTGCCGCATCCGCCACCACCGCGCCTGATCGGCCGCGCCCGTCATCGTCACCGTTGCGAACGCCAGCCCCCGACCTTCAATGTCGGCTCCCAGCGCCGTGAGCCGCTCCTGCAACTCCTCGTCGCTCTCCGCGTAGAACTCCACCAGCAGCAGCGCGCCCGGCTCCCCAATCATCCCCTCAAGCAACGGCGCGTAGCCAATGCTCTCCTTGCAGCGCTGAATGATCTCGTTACCCACCAGCTCAATCGCGGACACCGGGTGATCCAGGGCAACCACCGTCGCCTTCGCCGCCTCCACAATGTCCGTGCAGTGCACCACCGCCAGCCCCGTCAGCGTCGGCAGCGGCACCACTTTCATCCGCGCCTCGGTCACCACCGCCAGCGTCCCCTCGGACCCCACCACGAGATCTGAGAGGTTGATCCGCCCCTCGTCCAGCGCTGCATCCAGGTTGTAGCCCGAGACCCGCCGCTGGATCTTCGGGTACCGCGCGTCAATCTCCGCCTCATGTCGACGGGCGATCTCGCGAGTGTTCTGGTAGATCGCCCCTTCAAGCCCCGGCAGATCCAGCTTAGCGGCCAACGAGGCGCCATCCAGCTCCTCGAACCGCGTCGTCGTCCCATCCGCCAGCACCACATCCAGCGTCAGCACTTGGTCGTTCGTCTTCCCGTACACGCACGAGTGCGCCCCGCACGAGTTGTTCCCAATCCCGCCGCCCACCGTTGCCCGGTTCTTCGTTGATGTATCAATCGGGTACTGCAACCCGTACGGCTTCAGCAGCCGGTTCAACTCGTCGATCACCAACCCTGGCTCAACCCGCACCCACTGCTCGGTCTCGTTCACCTCAAGCAGCCGCGTCATGTGCCGCGAAAAGTCCACCACAATCGCGTGGTTCACCGTCTGCCCGGCCAGACTCGTCCCCGCGCCGCGCGACAGCATCGGCACCCCTCGAGCCGATGCCACCCGCACCACATGCTCGATGTCCGCCTGCGACCGTGGGAACACGATCGCCACCGGCTCCATCTCGTAGATCGAAGCGTCTGTCGCGTACATCAGCCGTTGCGGCCGATCGATCAGTACGTCTGCCGCGCCACCACTCAGCCCGATCGCCAGTTCAGTTGCCAGCGCCTCAAGCCCCGCCGTCGGTCCATGCAACAGACCCAGCGCCACCCGCGCCGTCTCCTGCGTCGGTGGAACCGTCGATTCGATCACATCTCGTATCACCATCGAGGCAGCCTAACGCTTCACTGGGTACCAACGCTCGCCAGCAGTCTCGCGGTCGCTACAATCCGCCAGCAACCGCGAACCCCGGAGGAATCATGGCCCAGCCGTCCACCGCGCGCTACGGCGCCATCCTCGTCCGCAACGCCGGCATGCAAGCCCGCGACGGCACCTGGCTCGCCACCGACGTCTGGCGCCCCTCAGAGCACGGCGAGCCGCTGCCGGGCCCGTTCCCCGCCGTCGTCGTCCGCACCCCCTACAACCGCACCCTCGATCGCTACGCACGCCACGGCGAGTTCTGGGCGGAGCGCGGCTACCTGTTCGTCGTCCAAGACGTCCGAGGCCGCTTCGGCTCCGAAGGCGACTTCATCCTCCTCGCCAACGAGGGCCCCGATGGCTACGACGCGGTCGAATGGGCCGCCGCCCTCAACTACTGCGACGGCAACGTCGGCACCTTCGGTACCTCCTACTCCGGCTGGACCCAGAACGCCCTCGCACTCGAACGCCCACCCCACCTCAAAGCAATGTGGATCAACCAGGGCGGTTCGAACGGGAACATCACTGCCTTACGACATAACGGCGCACTCGAACTCCGCTGGCTCACCTGGGCCGTCTCCCACGGCGCCGTCTCTCCAGAAGCCATCCGAGACCCCGCTCTCGCCCGCGAACTCCAACTCAACACCCAGGACATGTACA
>JABIST010000431.1 GCA_018700215.1 Dehalococcoidia bacterium
CACGGAGCCGCCCGCCGGCGTCGTCTTGTCGGCATCGCCGACCACGATCAGCGCGGGGACATCGAAGTTCTTGATCGCTTCGTCCATGTTGTACTTGGCCACGGAGCGTTGAGCGGCCGCGAGCAGCGGATTTCCGCCCTTCTCGGTGTCGTCGGCCTGTGCCATCCAGTGATCGGTTGCTGCCTGCCCCACGCGGCTCGAGGTGGAGAGTAGCAGCAGCGCCTTCACCTTCTCGGGGAAGTCGATGCCGAACCGCATCGTGATCGCGCCACCCATCGAGGTTCCGCCGATGATTGCCTGCTCGATGCCCAACTCGTCCATCAGGCTGGCGCAGTCGGCCGCCCAGTCTTCCAGTGAGACGGGGCCCTCGCTGCCCTCGGAGTCGCCCATACCGCGCACGTCGTACGACAGGTGGCGGAAGCCTGGGAAGTCTGGCAGCACCTCGTCCCAGTAGTGGTGCGAGCCGCCGATGCCGTGGATCCAGACAATCGTCGTTGCTCCCTCACCCGTGATCTCATAGCAGTGCTTCAACCCATTCGCGACGACTTCTGGCATCTGGTGACCTCCGATATGCGATTGCGGCGCGAGTATACGCGCGCCGCAACTACATGATCGCTTCTCAACGAAAACCCTGAGGGGCACCTGAACGGTGATCGCACGCTTCCGATGATGAAGTGTGCGCTACCCAGGACGCGCACGCGTTTCTCTTGAAAGAGGCCGTTCATGCGTCACGTCTTCACTGCCTTCGCAGTCTTTGCGATCGCCCTGTTCGCCGCCTGTTCAGGCTCTGACTCAGACGCGACCCCCGCGCCGTCCGATGGCGCCTCTGGCCCGACGAACGCCGACGCCACTTCCACCTCCTCCAACGGTCAGTCAGCACAGGAGACAGGCGCGACGCTTGATGTGCCGCCGCCTGCCGAGTACTACACGCTCAACGTCCTCGCACCCGTCGCTGCCCCCGGAGATTCCGTCACCGTCGAGGCTGACGGCGAGCCCTCGACGCCACTCAGTCTGATCGGACCCGCCGGCATCGAGTTGGAAGCGAACTGGTCCGGCAGCCGTGCGACCATCGAACTACCTGTGGGACAGTCCGAAGGGCTCTACATCCTCCAGATTGAGGGACAACCTTCGTTTGCCACGCTCCGAGTCCTGAGCGAGGGGTCGGTTCGCCTCGAGACGGAGCGCAGCTACGTCGGTTCGCAAGAGGGTGTGACGATCCGCGCCGCTGCCACCATGCCGGTCGATTACTTGATTGCCTGGCTGGTGGTGGAGACCGACGAGATCGGGTTCGGCGGGGAGCCACAGGAGCAATATTTCTCTCCCACTGACAGCGGCGCGCTTGCCGCGTTGCCGCCCAAGCCGTTGAGCGAATTCCTCGGTCGCCCGCTCCATCTCCCTGCTGGCGTGCTCGGCTCCATGCGGATCATGGCCGGCACCGAAGAGACGTTCCTCGCTGAACTCGGCGTTGATGAGTACGAATCCAACGCCATCTCCATCGGGAGCTGCGACGAAGGCTCGATGGTTACCGGTACCACCTCGGGCCCTGCGCTCGTGCGCGCAGTGTGGGCCGACATCGGAGTGCGCTCCGAGGCAGTCGAGGCCGACGGCGAGTTCTGGGTGGGGGCAGGCGCCGGACCGGTGCTGGTGAGTGTCTTGAACCTGGATGGTGCAGGTGGGGCGCCGACTCCGAGCTACTTCGCAGTCGACGCTCCATGCGAGGACAGCGTTTCGATTGGCACCGTGATGGCTGGTCCGCCCACGAACGACGTGACTCGTGTAGCAGCGCCGGCGGTCGCCCCATCATCGATGGGCACGACCCCGGAGGTCTGCCGAACCGTGTTCGTCTCCCCGATCAAGATCGCGGGCAGTGACGACGACTGGGGCCCGTACGTCGCAGGCGAGCTGGCGCGCGCGCTGCCCGCTGCCTCGGTGATTTCGCAGTGGGACGCGGACCAGATCACCGCGTTCGAGAAACTCCGCCAAGCCCTGGACGCGGGCGACGATGCGCTGCTTGAGCAGCTGGGTTCCGTTGTCGGAACTGCCGATTTCATCGTCACCGGCTCGATCAAGGAGACGCTGGGGGAGGCATCGGTCGCGCTGTTCGCGTTCCACCGGCGAGAGACTGACGTGGATGCGCAGGGCTCCTGGTCGGGTGGAGCGCTCGATTCCGCGCTGTTCGATCACGCGCTCCCGGAGCTTGCCGAGGACATGCACGACAGCGCTATCTGCGGCGGCGTGTTCCCGGAAGAGTCCAGCATCGAATCCGACGAAGAGGTGCAGCTGATCTACGGGCTGACGGACCTGGCCGGTGAACGTGTGGACGGCGCGACCGTCTCGATCTCCGCCCCCACGCTCGGGACCCTGGACCCTGATGGTGGGCCTACCGATGACGGCGCCTTCGAGACGACCTTCACACCGAAGACTGGCGCATCCGGCTCGCAGGGACTGGAGTTCACCGCGGAGTGGAGCGGGGAGTCCGGCACGGTCCGCAGCCGCAAGGATGAGTCGTGGGCCAGGATTCTAATCGATGCTGATTGGCGCATCCACATGGAGGCGACCGAGATCCAGGAAGACTTCGGCAACGACGGGTACACGCGCTTTGTTTGGGACGGCGAGTTCACCGCGGACGCCGACGGCGTGATCGAGGGCTCCGGAACCGGGACCGTCGAGATGGGCGGGAGCTGCTACATCGATGGCGCGCCAGTGGAAGGTCCGTTTAAGATCCCGGGGACGTTCACCTACAACATCTCCGGCGAGCGTACCTATTCCAACGATCCAGACTTTGTGCTCGGGTTCACCGGCACGTCGTTCACCATCGCGGGAATCGAACCAACTCCGGTGAGCGGGCCGTGCCTGTTCCTTGGCCTACTGGGCCAAGGTCTCGGGGGGCTGACGATGCAGATCGTTGCTTACAACCCGCAGTACATGCCGCTTGAGAGCGAAGGCGCGCTGATCCTCCCGGTCGCCGCTGGGACCACCTCGTTCGAGACGTGGAGCGGCCCGCCGTTCACCGTCACGCTTGAGGGCGTCGCCTACGACTAATCGGCCTACCATCGTGGTGCTCCCGTAGGAGGCCGCGATGACTCAGCCGAACCAGACCGGCGGCGCACTCGATCCGCTGCTGCCGCCCGAGATCGCCCAGGCGGCCGAGCGCGTCGGCGTTCGCAAGGCGAACATGGACCTCGTTTCGATGGCGGTGCTCGCTGGCCTCGCAGGCGCGTTCATCGCGCTGGGAGCGGTGCTGTTCACGGTCACCGTCACCGGCGCTGGCGGCGGCTTCGGTCCAGCGAGGTTGCTCGGTGGCGTCGCCTTCAGCCTCGGCCTGATCCTCGTGATCGTCGCGGGGGCCGAGCTGTTCACCGGCAACACCCTCGTGATCATGGCCTGGGCGAGTCGCAAGGTCTCGACGCCGTTGCTGCTGCGAGGGTGGGCGATCGTCTATGCCGGCAACTTCGTCGGCGCCGTCGCCACGGTGCTGGTGGTGTTCGTCGCTGGTAACTGGGAGCTGGGCAACAACGAGGTGGGCGGCACCGCGCTTCGCATCGCCAGTGCGAAGGTGTCGTACGGGTTCGTGCAGGCCGTCGCGCTGGGTGTGCTGTGCAACGTCCTCGTCACGCTCGCGATCTGGCTCAGCCTCGCCGCTCACAGCATCGCTGGGAAGGCTGTCGCCGTGCTCTTCCCGATCACTGCGTTCGTCGCGGCCGGATTCGAGCACAGCATTGCCAACATGTACTTCATTCCGATGGGGCTGCTGCTCAAGAACGAAGACGCGGCCGTTGCCGCCAGTGGTCTCTCGACGAACCAGCTCGCCGATCTCACCTGGGCGGACTTTCTGGTGGCGAACCTGGTGCCGGTCACCATTGGCAACATCATCGGCGGCGCGGTACTCGTCGGAGCCGTCTACTGGTTTGTCTTCCTTCGGCCGGGACTGTCGAGCGCTCGCTAGCGCAGCATCGGATCTGGCAGATCGAGGCCGAAGAGTTGCCAGCCGGGGCGGTCCGCGCCGGGGCCCACGCTGTCCGCGGTTAGTCCCTGGCCCGGCGCCGTGCCCAGCGCCTTCTCGATTGCCCAGCGCGAGAGCCCCTGGACTGCCTCCATCTGAGACATCTCGTCCAGGCTGAAGAAGCCCACGTCCGCGATCTCGTCGCCATCGATCTTCGGTTCGCCCCCGATCAGATTCAGGCGGAACACGATGTAGACGTTCGTGCTGGGACCGCCGATCGAGCCGCCGACCGAGTGGCGGAACGCGATCACGTCGTTCACGGTCGCCTCGATGCCCGACTCCTCCATCACTTCGCGCTCCACCGCTAATGAGAGTGACTCATCGTGCTCGGCATAACCGCCGGGGAGCTGCCATGAGCCGGCGAATGGGTTCTGGCCTCGCTGTACCAGCAGCGCCCGAGGACCGTCCGTGTCCTCGCGCAACACCACGCCGGCACAGCCGATCGAGAAGTCGCCGAAGTGGATGAACCCGCAGTTCTCGTCCGGACAGGCCTGCCGGTCACGACCACCATCGTGCTTCTCAGTCAGCCTGTTCGCGCAGCGCGGGCAGAACGTCATTGTCGCCATGAAACCTCCAGAACGATGAGTTGCGTCAGCTTACCCGACTCAGCTTGGTGGTTGACGACGATTCAGCGGTAATAGCGGAACATCCAGTTCCAGCGTTCGGTTCTGAGGCAAGTAGCACTCCCGATCAGTGCAGGCCTGGTAGCTCACGTTCACCGTTAGCGGGAACGTGTCACCCTCGCGCAGCCCGTTGTTAATCGGCACCGCGATCCGAATCCGTCCCGCTTCGAAGGTGTGGAACTCTTCGTCGATTCCCTCGATGTGAAACGGAACCGTCGCGGGGTAGCGCGTCTCGGCGACCTCGACACCTTCCGGCGCTTCCACGCTGACCTCGGTCGGGATGAAGCCCTCGGGAATTGGCTGGCCGTAGAGGTGCAGCCCGTCGTCGAGGTCGATATCGACATACAGAATCGAGACTTCGGCGAACACCATCGCCTCGCCGCCGAGCGTCGCGCTGATCGAGACGCCCTCGCCACTGACGTCGGCGTGTGGGTGATTTTCCACCTCGAAATCGAGGCCCAGGCCATCACGCAAGACCGTCGCGGCGGAGGCGCGGTTGCGGTAGTTCTGGAAGAACAGCTTTTCCTCGACGGTGCCGTCGGTTCCGATGACGTACGAGCCGGGGAAGGGGATGCCGTAGACGCTCTCCTCAGGCTCAACCAGCGTGTTGAGGATGCCCGTTGCTTCGATTGCCGCGTGGTCCGGGTCCGCCAGCAACGGGTAGCTAATCGCAAACTCTTCTGCGAACGCCTGCTGCGAATCTAGCGGGTCGTACGAAATCGCGAATACCGCCACGTCTGCGGCGTCGAACTGCTCGATGTTTTGCTGCAGCTGCACGAGCTGCGATCGGCAGAACGGTCACCACCGGACCGAACGATGGAACAGCACCAACGCCCGGCGATTGCCGCGCGCCTGTTCCAGGTTTACCCAGTTGCCATGCTGGTCCTGCAGATTGATGTCCGGCAGACGCTCGCCGATGTCCGGCCCGGACGGGAAGTCTGGGGATGCGGGGCTGCGTCCGGTTGGTGGAGTTTCGGGGGCATTCGTCATGAAAGCGTCACTTTCCGAAGATTCGCGCGCGAGTATCGCAGACCGTACACCGGATTGATCTTGGCGGCGTGTGCCGAATCACGCTGGCATTCGGCAACAAAGGTGCCCAAAACTACCAATAGCGAAGGTGGGCTGCCCATATCTGAGCGTGTTGATGGGACGTGAGTCCATTGATCCTCACACGTCTGTTGCGGAGCATGGCTGGGTGCCCCACTTGGGCCTACCGGAGGGAACTATTCGATGAGTCACGCCTGGAGCCGCTGGTTGCTCGCCGTTGGCACAATCACGATCTTGCTGATCGGCGCTTGCACGAACGACGACGACGAAGCCACCGCGACGCCCACTGCTGAACCCTCAGCCGCGGCAACAGCGACTGCAACTCCCACGGAGGCAGCCGCTGCTGCACCAACCGAGACCGCGACCGAGTATCCGTTGACGGTCCGCGATCTGCTGGGCCGCGAAGTGATCATCGAAGCGGCACCGCAGCGCATCGTCACCACCAGTCCGTCCGCAATCGAAATGCTCTACGCGGCGGGTGGCGAGGCGATTGCCCGCTCTGAGACGTCTGCCCATCCGGACGGCGTCGCCGGCCTGCCTTCGATCGGCCCGTCGTATGCCCCCGCCTTCGAAGCGATTCTCGAACTCGGTCCCGATCTCGTCCTGGCTGATGCTTCCGCGCAGGCTCACCTTGCTGAGGCGTTCGATGGTGCACTCCGGGGCATCCCGGTCGTCTTCATCGGCGCCGTCGCGTATGAGGATGTCGCGACATCGATCAGCCTCATCGGCGAGCTGATCGACAACCAGGACGCCGCGGACACGGCTGCCGCCGAACTGGGGACGGTCCTTGAAGAAGTACAAGCGCTCTCCGCAGGGGAGACATCACCGCGAGTACTGATCATGAACGGTGCCATCAACGACTTTTTCGTGGCGCTGCCTGACTCCTTTGTTGGCAACCTGGTTGCCCTCGCGGGGGGTGAGAACGTTGCAGCCGGTCAGCCGCAGATTGGGCGCTTCCCCGGATACTCACAGCTTTCGCTTGAAGCAATTGTGGAGGCGGATCCGGAGGTGATTCTCACAATCACCGCGGGCCCCCCGCCGACACTGGCGGAGTTGGTCCTGCAAGACGCGACGTTCGCTGACCTGACGGCGGTCCTCGATGGGCGAGTGCATGGCCTCGACCTTGAGGTCTATCTGCAGGCACCCGGCCCCCGCGCAGCCGATGGCCTGAAAGAGCTCTCCGCGCTGCTCTTCGGTGCGGACTAGCTTGGAGGTCCCGCACCCGTGCGAAGTGTGAGTGCGGGACACTCCTTCGGTTCACTGAGGGCGATTGGGGGAGCAGTACTCCTGCTGCTCTTCTCGATCGGGCTGGCCGTCTCTCTCGGTGCCGTACGGCTGTCGCCGGATCGTCTGTTTGATGGTCTCTTCGACACCGGTGACGCGGCCGCCCGCCAAATCGTCTGGCATCTTCGATTGCCTCGAGTGTTGGTCGCGGCGCTCGTGGGCGCGAACCTCTCGCTGGCTGGCGTGCTGCTGCAGGGCGTCACACGCAATCCGCTGGCTGGTCCGCACGTCCTGGGGCTCTCCGCGGGCGCCGGTTTCGCCGCGATCACCGTCGTAGTTGCGGCACCCGGCACCCCGATCGAACTGGTCGCGCCGGCGGCGTTCATCGGGGCGATCATCGCGGCGATCGTTGTCTACGGCCTCGCCTGGCGAGGCGGGATCTCCCCCGTTCGGTTTGCGCTGTCAGGAGTTGCCACCGCCGCTCTGTTCATGGCACTCAGCACGGCTGTCCTCGCCAGCTCGGATCTCTTCACTCAGTCGATTCTCAGCTTTCTGGCCGGCGGTCTATTCGCCCGGGACTGGGATGATGCGAGACAGATCGCGCCGTACACGCTTCTGATCGGCGGCGGCGCGGTGCTGGCCGCAGGGACACTCAACGTGCTCGCTCTCGGCGATGACGTGGCGCGCGGGCTCGGCATGCGCGTGGAGCGGACTCGCATGCTGCTGGTTGTGTTCGCAGCAGGGCTGACTGGCTCGGCGGTCGCCGTCAGTGGGATGTTGGCGTTCGTGGGGCTCGTCGTGCCACACGCGGCTCGTCTTCTAGTGGGCAGCGACCACCGAGTCAGCGCGCCGCTCGCTGCTCTGTTGGGGGCGAGCCTGATGGTGCTTGCGGACGTTGTTGCGCGGCTGGTGATCGCCCCGGCGGAGATCCCCGTCGGGATCGTCACTGCTGTGGTTGGTGCTCCCGTGTTCCTGTTGCTGATTCGGACACGCACGTGATGCCGGCTGCAACTCCTACACCTCGGCACGAACCGGCGCCTGTGCCAATCCTGGAGGCAAGTGATCTCATCGTCAGCTACGGTGCGCGCCATGTCCTGGACGGTCTGTCGCTGAGCTTTGCCCCG
The DNA here is from genome assembly GCA_018700215.1 of Dehalococcoidia bacterium. Taxonomy (GTDB): domain Bacteria; phylum Chloroflexota; class Dehalococcoidia; order UBA2979; family UBA2979; genus JABIST01. The sequence continues at coordinate 8,022 of JABIST010000431.1, forward strand.
GGGGAGTTCACTGCAATCATCGGGCCGAATGGCTCGGGCAAATCCACCTTGCTTCGCGCCCTCGCTCGTCTGCTCCGACCGCAGCAGGGGCGGGTCAGTTTCGACGGGCAGGACATCCACGAGACCTCGCCACGCGAGTTCGCACGCCGTCTGGCGTTTCTTCCGCAGGCTCCAGAAGGTCCGTCCGATCTGACGGTCGAAGAACTCGTCTGGCGGGGCAGGTATCCGCACCGCGGGCTCTTCGCCGCGGCTCGTCCCGAGGATCGGGCGGCCGTCGAGTGGGCGCTGCAGCGCGCCCGAGTCGACGATCTCCGACAGCGGGCACTGGCTACCCTGTCTGGCGGTGAACGCCAACGCGCATGGATCGCGATGTCGCTCTCGCGCGAGCCAGACTTGCTGCTACTCGACGAACCGACGACCTTCCTCGATATTGGACACCAGGCGGAGCTGTTGGGACTGCTGGGCTCACTGAACCGGCAGCGTGGGCTGACGGTGATCATGGTCTTGCATGACGTCACGCAGGCCGCTCAGTACGCCAAACGAATCATCGCGCTCCGTGATGGTCAGATTCTGCATGACGGGCCACCAGTTCAGGTTGTGACCGCGGATCATGTCTCAGACCTGTTTGGGGCGGCTGTGAACGTGTTTGCGGACCCGGCCACGGGTTCCCCGGTCGTCGTTCCGACTGTTCCGCTTGTATCAGCTGACGAAATTGAGGGTTCCTGAATGTCCAGCGACCGACGCGATGGTGGACCCGAAACGAAGCCTGTCACCGATGTACCCACGTGGACGGTCGGTTCCGTAGTCCTGCGACTCGATGAGCCCCGTCTGTTCCTGATCAAAGCCCTCAGCGTCCTAGTGCTCTCCTACGCACTGCTGCCGATCCTGGCGGTCAAGAGCAGCGTCCCCGCCTATTTCTACGTCAGCCTGATGATCGTCATTCACATCCTTGTGCTCGCGATCTACGTTTACCGCGTACGTTTCCGAGAGCTGGATGCCAGCTACCGGTCGCTCATTGCCCGCCTGATCGCGCTCGCCGTCGTTACCTATCTGCTGGTCGTTGTATCGCGCTTCGAGGACGACGCATCGTGGGCCATGCTCGCGTTCCAGATGCTTGGCGTCACCGTCTTCCACGCCATCCTGCTGGCCCTGATCATGTTCCGCCTCGAACGTCGCGAATAGCCGCTCCCCGACAGCCAACGTCGCCGCGATCACGGACATCCCGTCGTACGATCGACGAATCGAACTTCGAGGAGAGGCGCCTGTATGTCTGATTTCCGCAACCTCAACCGTCGTATGTTCCTCACCGACCTTGGTCGCGGCGGACTGGCGATCGCAGTCTTCGGTGCGATCCCGGTGCTCGCCGCCTGTTCCGACGACGACACCTCCGATGAGGCCACGATCGTTCCTGCAACCGCCCGGACCAGCTCGCCAACCGTCATCGCCTCCGCATCCACCACCGAGGCAGCCCAGCCGTCGTCGGACGCGCCGGGCGCTGTCGACTGGACCCGCGTCAACCTCGGCTCCGTCTCCGCCTACATCCTCGTTCGCAACGGCGAGGCGACAGTGGTCGATACCGGTACCCGAGGTAGCGCGGACGACATCGAGGCTTCGCTCATCACCGCCGGCATCGACTGGAACGCGGTCGGCCACGTGATCCTCACCCACAGCCACGGCGACCATCAGGGCAGCCTGCCTGACGTACTCGCGCGCGCGCCAGAGGCCGCCGCCTACGCCGGTGCCGGCGACATCTCCTCGATCGACTCCCCGAGGGCGCTTGTCGCCGTGGGGAACGGCGATCGCGTCTTTGACCTCGAGATCATCGAGACGCCTGGCCACACGCCCGGCCACATCAGCGTCCTGGACTCAGTTGGTGGCCTACTTGTGGCTGGCGATGCACTGAACGGCGCAGATGGCGGCGTGATTGGCGCGAACCCGCGCTACACCCCGGACATGGACACGGCGAACCAGTCGATTGCCAGGCTGGCAGAGCGCGCCTTCGAGACCGTTGTCTTCGGTCACGGCGACCCGGTGATCGGCGGCGCCTCTGCTCAGGTCGCCGCCCTCGTCGGTTAGCCCGCCCTCGATCGCTCTACGGCTTGTACGGCGTCGGTGACGGCCCGAGCTGGGACTTCAGCACGCGCTGCGCATCCTCGACGAACTCGACCACCAGTGGTCGTGTGTCCCGAGGATCGATGATGTCTTGCCCGGTCGATTCCGCTGTGCGGAACGGCGACGCGATCGCCTGCATCCGCGCTTCGATCTCGGCTTCTTTGGCAGCAGGGTCGTCGGACTCTGCGATCTCGCGTCGATAGGCGGCGGAGACGCCACCCTCGATGTGCATCGAACCCCA
>JABIST010000457.1 GCA_018700215.1 Dehalococcoidia bacterium
ACCATCGCACCTCGACCGCTCTCGCTCCACCCTCTTCCAGGCCTGCGTGGCCCTTCGGGGCTGCTTGCGAATCGTTGTCCCACGACCCACAAGGCTGGATTACGTCAACAAGTACCGGCAGGCAGTCCATTTATGACTAGTGCTCGCTTTAAGTGGAATTACTATGTCATCAATAGTCACTGTAACTACGTAACTAGCCTGACATATGACAGTTACGCAGCCACAGCTTTCTGGATTATGGCGTTACTTGTCATGCGCTCCGCGTTCGTGGAGCGTGGCCCAGTCTTGCCAAGGACGACGAGAACAGTGGCGCAATGAGTCCCCCGATGTACAACGCTCCGCCAATCGCGCCCCATCGAACGCCCACGGTGACGTACGCATCTATGCGCGAGCGTGGGTCCGCCGGCAGGCTCGCACGCGCACGACGGGTAACCCGCCAGGCGACGACAGCGAGGTAGGCAAGCATCGCCACGCCGACGGTGGGATGGATTGAGGGGGTCGCGAACGTCCAGAACGGCGGCGTCAGAGCGGCGGCAACCAGTACAAAGTGGAAGGTGGAGAGTGCGAGCAGTCGGCGTTGGTCACGCATCGGAAGTGCCGTTGGTTGAAGGAGGTGACTTGGGCGGGAGTGAGGCGAGGTTGGCGAGGCGGAGGAGGATGTAGTCGATGAAAGCGACGGCGAAGCCGATGGCGGCACCGACGATGAAGGCCGGTCCGCTGGCGACGAAGCCGTAGAAGAGGATGATGCCAGCCTCATCCACCTTGCTGTCACTGGTCGTCGAGTCGGTAGCGCCGAGCAGGTCGGCGGAGACCGTGAGGGCGATGAGACTGACGAGCACGACGAGGCCGGTGACGCCGCCCCAGACGATGCCGGCGCGGGCGATTTCCCACCAGCGCGGGGCGGTCGGGGATTCGAAGGCGCGGAGCGCCCTCGACGTGGTGGCCCAGGTGACGAGCCAGAGGAAGCCGAAGAGGCCGAGGCCGGTGAGAGTGTTGAGGTCGTCCAGTTCGTCGGCGAGGCCGCCGTCGCGATAGGCAAAGATCAGGATCAGGAGGACGAGGCCAGTCGTGTTAAAGGTGGCGAGCACGAAGGGGAGGAGTGAGCGCGGGTCGCTGGGGTGAAGGCGGGGGAAGTTGCTAGGCATGAGCAAGCCAGATCGCTAAGGCAACGACGACGGTGGTCGCAGCAGCGGTGGTGCCGTACCAGCTCGATAGCGAGGCGGCGGCGAGGGGAGTCGGATTCAGCGAGTGGCGGGCGATGACGATGGCGCGGACGGCAGAGAAGAGGGCGAGCGCTGCGACGATCAGGAGCTTAACGACGAATGTCCTGCCCCAATCGGTGTCAGGGTTCGGGAGCCCCGAGCCCAATGCGCCGAGGTTGCCGATGCCGGTGGCGACGATGATGGCGAAGGCGAGCCAGTAGGCGACCTCGATCCGGGTGGCCAGGCCGAGGATGGCAGCCGGGGGCAGGCGGTCGCGGCGGGTGCTGGTGGCGAGAAGCGTGATCGAGACCGGGCCGCCGACGAGAACGGTGGCGGCGAGGACGTGGATCATGCGGACGACGACATGGGTGGTGTGGCCGTCGAGCACTGGGTTAGCGCACTCGGATGCGGGGGGTGGTCGCTGGTTGGTTCATCAAATGTAGTCTATCGCGCGACTGACGCGACGGGGCGGGCGGGTGGCGGAGAGGGCGAAGGTCGAGCGGGAGATCGTTAGTCCGCGCATGCAGCGAGATCGGACGGCCAGGTGGCGCCGACATCGAGGGCTTCGTAGCAGGCTTCGGTGATGGGGATGCGAACGGTAGCAAGGGGGATGGGTGGGTCCGCCGTCGCGGTGTGATGGATGGTACTGAGCATTTCGACCGGGCCACCGTAGGGGAGCACGGAGCAGTCCCCATCGGTTCGGAGCCAGGTGTCAGACGTGATCTCCTCGAGGGTTCCGTTCTCGATGCACTGATCGAGAATGACGAAGGTGACACGAATGCTGTAGTCACGGTCGCTCAGGGTGACGCCAAGAGGAGAAAAGCCTCCGTCGGCGCGCTTCTCGTCGATGAGTGCGATGCGCTCGGGAGGGATTTCCACGTCTGGCGCTCGGAGCGTGATGGAATCGGTTCGGATGGACATCAACTCGACGAAGATAACGATGGCGACGAGGGCGAGAAGCCAACCGACGATGACGGGGAGCGACACTGAGACGACTCGGTTCATCGGATGTAGTCTATCGCGCGACTGACGCGACAGGGCTGGCGGACAGCTAGAGCTGCGCGGCCCGCGCCTGCTCGCCGGCGTGGTAGGAGCTGCGGACGAGCGGGCCAGCTTCGACGTGGGTGAAGCCGAGGGCGAGGGCGTGGGCTTTGAGTTCGGCGTATTCCTCGGGGTGGTAGTAGCGGTCGATGGGGAGGTGCTTGGGGGTGGGGCGGAGGTACTGGCCGACGGTGAGCAGTTCAGCGCCGGCTTCGCGGATGTCCTCGAAGGTTTGTTTGAGTTCGTCCATGGTTTCGCCGAGGCCAACCATGAGGCCGGTTTTGACGGGCATGGTGGGGTCGAGCTGTTTGACCTGGCGGAAGAGGTTGAGGGTGCGCAGGTAGTCGCCTTTGGGGCGGGCGCGGGAGTAGAGGCGGGGGACGGTTTCGGTGTTGTGGTTGAGCACGACAGGCCGGGCCCCGACGACGGTGGCGAGAGCGTCCGAGTTGCCCTCGAAGTCTGGGATCAGGACTTCGACCTGGACGTGGGGGGTGCGGTGGCGGATCGCGCGGATGCTGGCGGCAAAGATCGAGGCGCCACCATCGGGGGCGTCGTCGCGATTCACCGAGGTGATGACCGCGTAGTCGATGCCGAGCGTTTCGATCGCCTGGGCGAGACGGACGGGTTCGAGCTGGTCGATCGGGTCTGGCCGGCCGGAGTTGATGGCGCAGAAGCCGCAGGCGCGGGTGCACGTGTCGCCGAGGATCATGAAGGTGGCGGTGCCGCTGTTGTAGCACTCGCCGATGTTGGGGCAGCGGGCCTCCTGGCAAACGGTGTGGAGTTGCTGGCTGGTGACCAGGTCACTGACCATCTTGAAGCGTTCACCGGCGGGGAACTTCGCCTTGAACCAGGATGGCTTGCGCTCTCGTGGGGCGGAGGGAGTGTTGGTAGTCACGCCAGCACCGCCTCGGAAGGCACTCCCGCGAGCGGGCTGTCGCTGACCTCGATCAGACGAGACGCGAAGCGGTGCTCAAAGGCCGCGCGGTAGGCGGTGACCACGGCCTCGAAGGTCGGGGCGGTGGGGAGCAGGCGCGACATCGAGGTGACCTCGGCGTCGGCGATGCCACAGGGGATGATCGCGTCGAACCAGCTGAGATCAGGATCGACGTTGAGGGCGAGGCCGTGGCGGGAGATGCCGCGCTGGACGCGGACGCCAACGGCGGCGATCTTGGCGCCGTTCACCCAGACGCCGGGGCGACCGCGGACGCGCTCAGCGGCGAGGTTGAAGGTGGCGAGGGTGTCGATCACGGTCTGTTCCAGGAGGCGAACGTAGTCGACGGGGCGGATGGCGCGGGCGTGGAGATCGAGGATCGGATAGGCGACGAGCTGGCCCGGGCCGTGGAAAGTGACATCGCCGCCTCGGTCGACCGGAATCACCTCCGCGCCACGGGCGGCGAGATCGGCGAGCGGGGTGAGGACGTTGGCGCCATTGGCGGCAGCGCCGAGCGTGAAGACGGGGCGGTGCTGGATCAGCGCAAGCACCTCGAGCGGCTGCTGGGCCTCGGAAGTCTCGCGTGCAGCGCGGAGGCGATCGGCGGTTTCGAGCTGCCAGGACTGGGCGTGACGGTAGTCGACGTCGTCAGCGCGGTGTACGAAAACTGTAGGGGCGTCTGCCGAGGCGGGGTGCACGCTCATGATGAGATCATTCTAGACGTTGTGCTCATGCGAGGCGTGAGCGAGGGCACTACTGTGCGCCCGGAGTTCACCTACGGTTAATCGTGAATCGTCTACGCTTGATGAAGCGCAAGAGGATGGAGCGCAGTTCTTGTGAGCACGGACGCTCGACCGACTTCGGATGACACTCCCCAGGCCCAGGACTGGGTCGAGACTCAGGAATGGGTGGATTCGCTGCGCGATGTGCTGCGCAGTGGTGGCCCTGCCCGCGTCAGCCGGCTGCTGCAACAGCTTCAGATTGAAGCGCAGAAGAACGGCGTGCCGCTGCCGGTGACGTCGCAGACCCCTTATGTCAATACAATTCCAATCGAGCGACAGGTCCCATTCGGTGGTGATCGAGCGCTGGAGCGTCGGATCAAGAGCATCATTCGCTGGAACGCGATGGCGATGGTGGTGGAGGCGAACCAGAAGTCCGAGGGCATTGGCGGACACATCTCCACATACGCCTCGGCGGCAACGCTGTACGAGGTGGGATTCAACCACTTCTTCCGTGGACCGGAGCATCCGAGCGGCGGCGACCTGGTGTACTTCCAGGGACACGCATCGCCGGGGATTTACGCGCGGGCATACCTCGAAGGTCGGCTCAGCCCGCAGCGGATGCACCAGTTCCGGCGCGAGTTCGCGGAGGTAGGCGGGCTGCCCTCGTACCCGCACCCGTGGCTGATGCCGAACTTCTGGCAGTTCCCAACGGTGTCGATGGGCCTGGGGCCGATGATGGCGGTCTACCAGGCACGCTTCTTGCGCTACCTGGAGCAGCGAGGGTTGCTGGAGCCGAGCGACCGCAAGGTGTGGGTATTCCTCGGAGACGGCGAGACGGACGAGCCGGAGGCGCTGGGGGCGATTTCGCTGGCAGCGCGGGAGCAGCTAGACAATCTGATCTTCGTGGTGAACTGCAACCTGCAGCGGCTAGACGGGCCGGTGCGTGGGAACGGGCAGATCATCCAGGAGTTGGAGGCGGTGTTCCGCGGCGTGGGCTGGAACGTGCTGAAGGTGCTCTGGGGCAGCGAGTGGGACGATCTACTGGCGAAGGATACTGACGGCCTGCTGGTTCGTCGGATGGGCGAAGTCGTCGACGGGGAGTACCAGAAGTACAGCGTGGCCGGTGGGGCCTACGTACGCGAGAACTTCTACGGCGTGGATCCGCGGCTGGAACGGATGGTGAGCCACATGAGCGACGACGCGCTCTGGAAGATGCGGCTCGGCGGTCATGACGTGGAGAAGGTCTACGCGGCCTACCACGAGGCGACGAACCATCGCGGTTCACCGACGGTGGTCCTGGCGCGGACGATTAAGGGCTACGGACTGGGCGAGTCCGGCGAAGGACGAAACGTCACCCATCAGCAGAAGAAGCTGAACGAGGACGAGCTACTGCACTTCCGCGACCAGTTCGATATCCCACTGTCGGACGAGGAGGTGACGGGGGCGCCGCTGTTCCGGCCGGGCGCGGAGAGCCCCGAGAATCGGTATCTGCTGGCGCGTCGACGGGAGCTGGGCGGGCCGGTGCCCTCGCGGCGGACGGACCCGAGTCCATTGCGCGCACCGGACGAGGCGCTGTTCGGTGAGTTCTTCGAGGGCAGTGGCGAGCGCGAGGCCTCGACGACGATGACGTTCGTGCGAATGCTGGCATCGCTGTTACGGCATCCGGAGCTGGGGAAGCGGATCGTGCCGATCGTGCCGGACGAGGCGCGAACGTTTGGCATGGAGACGTTCTTCCGCGAGTTCGGCATCTACTCGTCGAAGGGACAGAACTACGAGCCAGTCGATTCGGGCAGCCTGCTCTATTACAAGGAGAGCACCGATGGCCAGATCCTCGAAGAGGGGCTGACGGAGGCCGGTTCGTTCAGTTCGTTCATCGCCGCGGGCACGTCGCTGACGAACACCGGTGTGGCGGCGATTCCGTTCTTCATCTTCTACTCCATGTTTGGCCTGCAGCGGGTGGGCGACCTGGCGTGGGCGGCGAGCGATGCTCGGACGCGTGGGTTCTTGATCGGCGCGACGGCTGGTCGGACGACGTTGAACGGCGAGGGGTTGCAGCACCAGGACGGGCACAGCCACGTGCTGGCATCGGTAATTCCGACGATGTTGTCGTACGACCCGGCGTACGCGTACGAGATTGCGGTGCTCGTGCGTGAGGGCATCCGGCGGATGCACGACGAGAACGAAGACGTGACGTTCTACCTCACGGTGACGAACGAGAACTACCAGCAGCCGCCAATCCCGGATCGCGAAGGCGTGCGCGAAGGAATCATCCAGGGGATGTACCTGTTCCGCAGCGCCGAGGAACTGGGCGCGGAGCTGGCGATCGATGTAGCAGGACGCCCTCGGGCGCAGCTACTGGGCAGCGGGGCGATTCTGAACGAGGCGCTGGCGGCGCAGGAACTGCTGCTGCGCGACTACGGGGTGGCGCCGGACGTCTGGTCCGTGACGAGCTACAGCGAACTTCGTCGCGAGGCGATGGACGTGGAGCGATGGAACTGGCTGCACCCGGGCGAGGCGCCGCGGGTGCCGTATGTGGCGCGGATGCTGGGCGAAGACCCAACGCTGGTGGTGGGTGCAACGGACTATCTGAAGTCGCTGCCCGATTCGATCGCGAAGTGGGTGGATGCGCCGCTGGTGGCACTGGGCACCGACGGGTTCGGGCGCAGCGCGACCCGTGCGGAGCTGCGCGACTTCTTCGAGGTGGACGCGCGACACATCGCGTTCGCGACGCTCTCGGCGCTGGTGCGAGACGAGGCGCTATCAGCCAGTGTGGCGCAGCAGGCGATGGAAGATTTGAACATCAACCCGGAACGACCAAACCCCGCGACGCTGTAGCGCGCAGGAATCGAACGGAATCGTAGATGGCTGAATTCATCCTTCCGGAGCTTGGCGAAGACGTCGACGAGGCAGACGTGCTGAAGGTGCTGGTGGCCGAAGGCGACACGATCACCCTCGAACAAGCGCTGCTCGAGATCGAGACCGAGAAGGCGACGCTGGACGTGCCGTCATCGGTGGTCGGCGTAATCACGAAGATCCACGTGTCCGAGGGGGACACGATCAAACCGGGGCAGCTAATCCTGACGGTGAGCGAGGTTGGAGCAGCGGCCGCCGCGCCTGCCTCGGAGGCTCCCGCGCCGGAGGCGGCGGTTCCTGAAGCCGCACCAGAAGCCGCAGCGACGGAGCCCGTAGCGGAAGCAGCGCCGATCGAGGCAGAGTCGCCAGTCGCCGAGCCCGTGGTTGCCGAGGAAGCGGAGGCAACACCCGAGGTGGAGGCGACACCAGCGCCCGTGGAGACCTCGGCGGTTGAGCCGCCCCCGGTGGTGGCTGAGGGGCAGGCGATTTTCGCGTCGCCAGCGGTTCGGAAGTTTGCTCGGGAGATCGGGCTGGACCTCGCCGCGGTATCGGGCAGCGGACCGGGTGGGCGAATCTCCGAGGAGGATGTGAAGCAGCAGGCGCGTCAACTGATGGCGGGGCTCGGAAGTAGCGGCGGGACCTCGGAAGCGACGACTGCGTCGGGAGCGGCAGCGAGCGGCGGCGGGTCGGTGCTGTACGAGCCGCGGGAGCTGCCGGACTTTTCGCAGTTCGGTGCGGTGCATCGAGAGAAGCTGAGCCGGCTGCGCCGGACGGTCGCGCGGAACATGACGCAGTCGTGGACTGAGATACCGCACGTCACGCTGCAACGGAGCGCGGACATCACGGAGATGGAAGCGTTGCGTCAGCGGTACAAGGACGATGCGAAGGCCGCCGGGGGCAACCTGACGATCTCGGTGTTCATCCTGAAGATCCTGGCAGCGGCACTGAAGGCGCAGCCGTTGCTCGGGGTCTCGCTCGACATGGAGACGCACGAGCTGATCTACAAGGACTACGTACACATCGGCGTAGCAGTCGACACCGAGCGAGGGCTGGTGGTACCGGCGATCCGAGACGTCGATGAGAAGAACATCATCGATCTGTCCGTCGAGTTGAACGAGATGGCGGAGCGGGCGCGCACCAACAAGCTGACGTTGGACGACAGTCGCGGGGGCATGTTCACGCTGACGAACCTGGGGAGCCTGAGCACGGGATACTTCTCGCCGATCATCAACCCGCCGGAGGTGGGTGTGCTCGGCGTGGGGCGGGCACAGTGGACGCCGGTGCTAGACGAGAACAAGGAGTGGGAGCCGCGGCTGATGATGCCGATGTCGCTGAGCCACGACCACCGAGTGGTGGACGGCGCTGACGGTGCGCGGTTCATGCAGTGGATTGTGGATGCGATCGATAACCCGATGCTGCTGGCACTCGAGGGGTAGCGCGATGACAACAGACGGTGCGGCGACACGACTGGTAGTGCTTGGCGCCGGGCCCGGCGGCTATCCTGCGGCCTTCCTGGCGGCCGAGATGGGGATGGACGTCACGCTGGTGGACGTGGAGGCGAACCCGGGTGGGGTCTGCCTGTACCGCGGCTGCATCCCCTCCAAGACGCTGCTGCACGTGGCGCACGTGCTGGACATGGCTGAGCAGGTGACGGAATTCGGCGTGGACTTCGCCGAGCCCTCGGTGGACCTGGACCGGCTGCGTGAGGGGAAAGACCGTGTCGTCGCGAAGATGACCAGCGGCCTCGGGCAGCTCAGCCGGGCGCGGAAGGTGAACTATGTGCAGGGGCGCGGTCGGTTCGTCGATGCACACACGCTGCGAGTGGCGAACGACTCTGAGCTGACGGACGTGCACTTCGACCACGCGATCATCGCGACCGGATCGGTGCCGGCGATTCCGCGGGCGTTGCAGATCGACTCGCCTCGGGTGTGGGATTCGACAGCGGCGTTGGAGCTTGAGCTGGTGCCGGAGCGGTTACTGGTGGTGGGCGGCGGCTACATCGGACTGGAGCTGGGAAGCGTCTACGCGGCGCTGGGCTCGGCAGTGACGATTGTGGAGATGACGGGTGGGCTGCTGCCGGGCGCAGACCGCGATCTGGTCGCGGTGGTGCAAAAGCGGGTGACCGAGCGTGTGGAGCAGATCCTGCTGAACACGACGGTAGTGAGCCTGGAGGAGAGCAGTGAAGGAATCGCCGCGACGCTGTCCGGGGTGGAGACAGAGAACGAACGACGCGAGTTTGACCGGGTGCTGGTGGCGGTGGGACGGCGGCCAAACGCAGGCGACCTCGGGCTGGAGTCGCTGGCGGTCACGGTGAACGAGCGCGGCTTCATCGAGACCGACGTACAGCGCCGGACGGGTGAGCCCTCGATCTTCGCGATCGGCGATGTGGCGGGTGAGCCGATGCTGGCGCACAAGGCGACGCACGAGGCACGAACCGCGGTGGAGGCGATCGCAGGGGAGCCCTCCGCATTCGCGCCGGCGGCGATCCCGGCGGTGGTGTTCACCGACCCAGAGCTGGCGTGGACGGGGCTGACCGAGACCGAGGCGCGGATGCAGGGAATCGACATCGAGGTGTCGAGCTTCCCGTGGGGCGCGTCTGGACGAGCAACGACGATCGGCCGCAACGACGGCGTGACGAAACTGATCCTGGAACCAGGGACCGAGCGTGTCCTCGGCGTTGGAATCGCGGGGAGCGGTGCGGGAGAGCTAATCGCAGAGGCGACGTTGGCCGTGGAGATGGGCGCGCGAGCGGACGATCTCCGGCTAACAATCCACGCGCACCCAACGCTATCGGAGACGGTGATGGAGGCGGCAGAGCTGTTCTTCAACACAAGCCCGCACTACATCGGACGGCGACGCTAGGCGGCTGGTCGCGAGGTGGTGGTCGATTCGCGACGATGCAGCCGCGAGTTGACCTCGGCAGGTTGCTATGGCCTCGGCGTCGGCGACGAGGTTTCACCGGGCGC
>JABIST010000206.1 GCA_018700215.1 Dehalococcoidia bacterium
CGAGGTTCCAATTGGTGGTGGATGGGGCGACGAAGCGGTGGCGCGGGATTGCGAAGGCGGTCGGACCGCAGCTACGTGCGACGAAGTAGGGGGCGAGCACTACTCGCAGAAGCGCTCGATCCTGTTGGCGGAGTCCGTCATCAGCTTGTTGATACGGGTGAGCCCCTCTTCTACCTCCGCGACGTATCCCGCGTCGATGGCATCGACGTCCCTTCCTGCCTCGTTGGCCACTAACTCGAGGTCGTCTGCCAGGCCAAGCTCGATCGCATGTAGTTCCCGGCTGCCTACGGGCGGATCGAGGCCGCGGATTTCGGCTGCGGCGAGCTTCATCATCCCCATATGGATGATGAGGCCGAGGTCCCAGTTCGAGTCGGAGACCAGTGCGGGCTGCTCGACTGCTTCGGTGAGGTCGTTAAGGATCCACCCCAGGGCGGGTTCTACCTCCTCGTGTATCTCGGCGAGAGCGAGGAGGTAGGCGGTCTGATGTTCGGTGGGGCAGGCCGTGACCGACGCAGCAATTGCCGACGGCGTGGCAGGAGGTGGCGTTGATTGGAGCGTCGCCGATGGGGGTGGCGTGGCCGTCGGGACCGACGTCTCGGTGTTGCATGCGAGAACGACCATCGCGAGGGGCATGAAGAGCACGATGGCGAAGGACGGGCGTGAGTACCGTCGGAACCTTCTGGACCAATCCGAGTGAACGAAGTTCATCACAAAATACTAACAGTCTGCCCAACTGCGATTGCCGGCGGCGAAGTAAGGATGCGGCTGGGACCGTTCGCGGATCGACAAGCGGCCTGCGTTGAAGGCGGGGCTTGCTGGCGGGGCGGCGGTCTGGCCCGAGGCGTTTCGGTTTCGTCCGGGAGTTAGTCGCAGACGCGCTCGATGATGTCGGCGGAGCTTGCGACGAGGGTGTTGGTGCGGGCGATGGCGGTGGTTGCTTCGTCGAGGAGGGCGGCGTCGACATCATCGATGCCTTGTACTGAGGAGGAGGTGACGATTTCTAGCTGGTCGGCGATTTGGAGTTGGAGTGCGTGCAGGTCTTCGAGGCCGGGGGGTGGGTTGAGGGCGCGGATCTGCTCGGCGGCGATGTTCATGGTGGTGAGGGTGATGGCGACGTTGAGGCGCCAGTCGTCGTTGAAGATGAGGAGCGGTTCTTCACCGGCGAGGGCGAAGGTTTCGCCGAGGTCCGCGAAGGCGGCTGCGACGCCAGTCTGGATCTTCGAGAGGGCGAGGAAGTAGGTGGCCTGGTCGAGGGTGGGGCAGGCTGGTGTGGCCTCGGGCGATGGGGTGGTGGGCTCGGAGGTTGGTGTCGCCGTGGAGGGTTGCTGTTGGGGCTCGGCGCTGCCGCAGCCGGCGATGGTGGCGAGCAGCAGCAGGGAGAGGAGGGCGACGGCCAGCATCGATGGCCGGGAGCGCCCTCGGTGGTTCGGGCGGCGGGCACGGGGGGAGCGACGCGCGGCGGCCACTCGATGCGTCGCTGGCGTCAGGAGCCGGCGGCTTCGCCGACGGTGGGGATTTGCTTGATGTCGGCGAGGATTTCTTTGATCTGGGCTTCTTCGTCGGGGTTTTGGGGGTCGGCGGCGAAGCCGATCTGGGTGTTGATGCCGGCGTAGGTTTCGCGGAGTTTGCCGGCGATGACGTCCCAGGTGCCGACGACGGCGAACTCTTCGATCATTTCGTCGGTGACGACATCGACCATTTCGTCCCACTTGCCATCGATGGAGAGTCGGTGGAGGTGGGCGGCTTCGTCGTCCCAGCCGTGGAGTTTGAGGACGTTGGCGTAGGAGCGGGTGGAGCCGTAGAAGGAGACACGTCGCCGGACGACTTCGCGGGCGGCGGCGACTTCTTCTTCGTTGCGGCCGGTGGCAAGCATGCCGCCGCCGCGAATCTGGAGGTCGGCGGGGTTCTTGCCGGCGCGTCGGGCGCCTTCGTGGACGGCGGGGATGAGGACTTCCTGGATGTACTTGAAGGTGGAGAAGCCGTGGATGGCGATGCCATCGCAGACTTCGCCGGCGAGGCGGGCGTTGAAGGGGTTCACGGCGGAGATGATGACTTTGATATCGGGATGCTCGATGGGGCCGGGATTGAAGAACGGGCTGGTGAGCTTGTACTGGTAGTACTCGCCTTCGTAATCGGGCTTGGTGCCGTTCTGCCATGAGTCCCAGATGGCGCGCATGCACTGGATGTAGTCGCGGAGATGAGGGCCGGGGGGCGCCCACGGGACGGAGAAACGTCGTTCGTTGTGGCCTTTGACCTGGGTGCCGAGGCCGAGGACGAAGCGGCCGCCTGAGTATTTCTGGAGGTCCCAGGCGAGGTTGGCGCTGATGTGGGGCGCACGAGGGAAGGCGATGGCGACGGAGGGGCCGAACTGCATCTGGGTGGTGTGTTCGGCGACGAGCATGAGCGGGAGGAAGGGGTTGTGCTGGGTTTCGCCGACGGAGACGGAGTTCCAGCCGAGTTCTTCGAGTTTGCGGACGCGGTCCGGGATGGTGTGCATGTTTCCGGAGTCGACGCCGGCGCCGATGAGCATGGTCA
>JABIST010000433.1 GCA_018700215.1 Dehalococcoidia bacterium
CCCACGGACGAACGGGAACCTCAATGCTGCGGACGCTCATCCAGACCGGCCTGCTGGGACGGTGCCCCGGATGCGCCCAGCGCTCCATGTTCGAAGGCTTCTACGACATCCCCATTACCTGTACCAACTGCGAATTGCAGTACCAGGTCGGTGACGGAGCATGGTTGGGCGCCGTCGCCATCGGATACGGCTTCGGGGCAATCTTCGCCATCCTCGCTGCCGTGGTTGAAATGACCTGGTCGCCAATCCGGAACGCCGGGCTTGATCCGCTCTGGACCATCGCCGTCGCCAGTCTCGTCGTCACCGCCGTCGGCTACCGGCTCGCCAAATCACTCTGGTTCTCGCTGCTCTACACCTTCGGCCTCATGCGTTGGCCGGACGGCACCGCGTCCAGCCCGGCGGAACGGGCAACAACGCTCTAGCGAATCCGGATCTGATGCTCGGTCCGCGGCGTCCCGTTGCGGCTGCTCACAATCGTCAGATGCGTCAGATGCCCGCTGTCCTTCGGCGTCAACAACCCAATGCACGTCGCGCCCGGCTTCACGAACCCACAGGACCAGATCCGCTCCTGCAACGGGTCGCTCGCGGAACCCACCCACAGTTCGAATCGTCGCTCCGGGCCCTCAATGTTCGTGACCCCGCCAATCGTGAACTTGATGTTCGCGGCCGGCACATCGAACGCCATCATCAGGTAGTCGAAATCGATCTCCCACGCTGGCCACTGCAACCCGCCCACCAGCGGGCCAACGCCGGATGGTGTGCAGCCCGCGGCGTTACAGCCGGACATCGAAACCTCGCGCACGCCACTGGTGAACACGCGCGTCTGGTCCGCGCTACCAGCCGTCGAAACCACCGTGTCCCAGTCCACCGCACCAAACGGAGTAGCCAGATCGGTACACGTCAGCGCCACCGAACTGAACGGGAAGCTCGTGCAGTACTCATACGTCGCGGCGCCCTCGCTCTCCGTCCAACCAAGAGCCACCCCGCCGGTACCAGCCTTGAACGAGGCGAATGACGGAATCCCGATCGGCCGCTCAGTGCTCTCGTCAGAACTCACGCTGACGGTCGCCTCGCCGGTGTGACCAAAACTGTCGGTCACCGTCACCTGCAACTCCACCGGCGGCCCTGTGCCTTCCGGCGCGGTAAAACTCACCTCGGCACCCTCGGCTGCCAGTACCACCAGGCCGCCGGATATCTGCTCCCATGCATAGGTCAACGGGTCGTCTTCGGGGTCCGAGCCCACGGCAACAATGCTCACCGTCTCACCCGGTGTCACCAGCCGATCAGTAAGCGGCGCAATCGTCGGCGAAAGATTCACCCCATACAAATCCTGCACAAACGCTTGCTCGGCCTCCGTCACCTCGGTCGGACAGGTACTGAGATCCGACGGGTTGAACGAATTGAACATCAGATCGGTCTTCTCGGAGCTGTGACCAAACCCAACCACGTGCCCCAGCTCATGAGCGACCACTGACCGGATACAAACCTCGGGAATGTCGATCGTCTGATCGATAATCACGTCGAACTCGACGAACCGGCGATCGATCGGCGTCCCAATGATCGGAATGTCGAACCAGCTCCCGCGTGAAATCGCCGCCGCGCTTCCCGTCACCGCGTTCCGAGAATCGTCGAAGCCAATCTCGTGCCGGTCGTTGTTGTCGTCCCAGCGAAACCCGATCGTGCAGTCCTCGGTGTATGCGAAGCCAACCGCCGCATCCACGCTGTTCCACATCGTCACCGCGTCACGCACGTACGTCCGGAAGTCCTCCGCGCTCAGATTGGACGGCCGGTTGAACTGGTGAGTACACACCGACAGCGGCAGGTCCGCCGCGAACCAGTGCGCCGGCGCACCACCGCAGTTCGCCTGGATCCCACCGTCGTCACAATCCGTGAAATAGCTGATGCCCTGCACCCCAACAATGCCCAGCTGCGTCACCTCATACGGTCGCGAACCGCCACCGTCGGCCTCCACGCGCGAGTTAGCCAGCGCCAGACCAACCGATAGCAGGAGCAACGTCAGCCCCACGGCGACCAGCAGCGGACCGTGGAATCGCAGGCGGGTGCTGGAGGCTCGCGACAAGCTACGACTCCGCTCGATACAACCGAGGTGGTGGCGGTACGTCGCTCATTCTAACGACGGACTCGCCGCAAACGTCCGCAATCCGATTACGGGTCTACCCGAGAATCCCTCCGAGAGCACCCCGCCAGCCTTGCCGGAGACCATGACCGCCCCCGACGTCACCTCCCGCCGGGCCGCCGCACGCCACGCTACACTGACACCGCAACACACCCGTGGTGGACAACCTGCCGCCCGCTCGCGAAGGAGCGACCCAATGACCAACTCCAACGGACACCAGAACGGCGCAGCCGCCCCCTACCCGCCGCAAGCCGCCATCCCACCCGCCGACCCAAACCCCGCCTACCGTCTCCCGCTCGAGGGCGTTCGAGTCCTCGACATGAGCGTCTTCCAGCAAGGCACCTACTCCTCCGCCATGCTCGCGGACATGGGTGCCGACGTCGTCAAGATCGAGGGCCCCAACTCACCCGACCCCGGTCGCGCCGGAGCCGGCGGCAACGCCCCCAACGGACTCAGCCCCTACTTCCAGCACCTCAACCGCAACAAGCGCGGCATCTCCCTCGATCTCAAGTCTGAGGCTGGACTCAATACCTTCTTCAAACTCGTCGAAACCGCGGACATCTTCCACAACAACATGCGCCCCGGCGTCCTCGATCGCCTCGGCATCACCTACCAGACCCTGCGCGAACGCAACCCGCGCATCATCATGTCCAACGCCACCGGCTGGGGAAACGAAGGCCCGGATGCCGCGGCGAAGATGGGCAGCATGGACATCCTCGCCCAGGCCCGCGGGGGAATCATGTCCGTCACCGGCACGCCCCAGACCGGCCCGCTCCCCGTCGGCATCCCCTTCGCCGATCACGTCGGAGCCATCGTCTCCGCCTTCGGCATGATGTCCGCGCTCTGGGAACGCGAACACAGCGGCGAAGGCCAGATCGTCGATACCTCGCTCTACGGCTCGCAGCTCTGCATCCAGGGCCTCAACATCACCGCCAAGATGTGGGGCGGCCAGGAACGCCCCCTCCTCGGCGACGAAGATCGCGCCCCCCACTGGTCCCGCTACCTCTGCCAGGACGGCGAATACCTCATGGTTGGCGGCGGCCAGCCCGCCAAATGGTGGGCCGACTTCTGCGAAGCCATGGGCGCCCCCGAACTGATCGAGGGTGATCCACCCGCCCACGGCCGGCACCCGCTCAACAAGACCCGCCGCGCCCGCCTCCAGGCAATCTTCCTCACCAGGACTCGCGACGAATGGCTGTCGATCCTCCGCCCCCGCTTCTTCGTCCAGCCCATCTCCGAGTACGACGAAATCGCCCGCGACGAACAGGCATGGGCCAACGGCTACATCACCAACATGCCCAACCCGCTCGAGCAGGGCGGCTTCCTCCCCACCGTCGGGCCACCCGTCCGCCTCAGCCGCACCCCACCGTCCGTCCGCACCGCCGCTCCCGAGTTCGGCCAGCACACCGAGGAAGTCCTCCTCGAAGCCGGCCTCAATTGGGACGACATCAGCGAACTTCGCGAGGCAGGCGCATTCGGCGACCTGGCAAACGTCTCCGGCTAGGCCCCCACTCAAGGTCCACTGCCGCTAGCATCCCCAGATTCCACAGCCGCCTCTTCCCGAGGCGAGAACGAGGTGCCCCATCTCCACCGTCAACACCATCCGAGGCCCCATCGACAGCTCCGAGCTAGGTCGCACCCTCTCCCACGAGCACCTCACCAACGGCTTCAGCGGCATGGAGCTGATCACAGACCTCCTCCCCCGCGACGAAATGATCGCTCGCAACATCGAAGCCCTCGATCGAGTCCACGCGGCCGGCATTAACTCCATCCTCGACTGCACACCCTGGGACCTCGGTCGCCAGATGTGGCTCTTCGAGGCCGTCGCCGAACGCTCCCCCGTCAACGTCGTCTGCGCCACCGGCGTCTACCGCTGGGTCCCACCCATCTACTGGGGCATGGACGCCGACGAAATCGCCGCCATCTGGATTCGCGAAATCGAAGAAGGCATCGAAGGCACCGGCATCAAGCCCGGCATCATCAAGCTCGCCTGGGATATCGAGGCCCACCAGAACGACGGCCCCCGCTGGACCCCGCGCCAGAACCTCGAACTCACTGCCCGTGCCGCCGCTCGGACCTCTAAGCACACCGGCACCCCCATCACCTGCCACACCCGCGCCGTCGACGAACTCGGCACCCCCCTGCTCGACATCTTCGAGGACGAAGGCCTGGACCTCCGCGCCGTCACCATCGGCCACTCCAACGACACCCAGGACCTTGACTACCTCAAGAGCATCGCCACCCGCGGCGCCAACATCGGCCTCGACCGCTTCTTCGCCACTACCGAGGACTACGTCGCCCAGCGCGCCGGCATCGCCCTCGCCCTCGCCCAGGCTGGCCACGCCGACCACACCAGCCTCGGCCACGACGGCACCCCCGCCGGCCTCTGGGGCCGCTGGCGCGAAGACCCCAACCCCGATGTCTGGACCCTCGTCCCCAACCACCAGGTCCCCTGGCTCCTCGCCAACGGCGCCTCCAACGAAGACATCGACGCCATGCTCACCACCTCCATCCGCGCCACCTTCGAAGCAGCCGCCGCTATCAAGCCCTAACCCATCCGGCGTACCCTGTAAGCCATGGCACAGGAACGCATCGTCGTTGAAGGCTCCCGCTGGCTAGCGGAACTCCGCGCCGCCCTCGGTGACGAACTCGTCGATGTCCGCTTTTCGATTGAAGGCGAAGGCATCGATTTCGTGCTCGTGTACGCGACCGGCGCGCGCGATGCGGTAGGTCGGCTCTTCACTGAGGCGCTTCTCAGGGCGGGAGACATCCCACCCTTCGAGTCCATCTCGTTCGAGGAGGGCCGGCTACAGGGACCGTGGGACGAGTACCGGAGCATTAACACCTTGGCTCATGCCGGATAGAACGTTCGACGAACTCCCTCGTGCCGTCGTGGTTCTTGGCGCTGGCGCATCTGCCGACGCTGCATCCAACGGCCAGTTAATCAAGGACAATGGCTGGCGTCCGCCGGTAGCCCGCGAACTCTTCGACTTCAAGCATCGTGCTGAATTCCATCATCACCTGATGGCCTACCGTGGTGCCCAAGCGTTAGCGGGCGAACTCGCAAGCCTCAGCGCCCGTGGTGATCTGAAGCTCGAAGATCAACTCCGGAGTTACGAACA
>JABIST010000330.1 GCA_018700215.1 Dehalococcoidia bacterium
AGATGAACCCGCCCCGCCGCTTCCGAGAGCACCCCTCCCGATCTCGCCCGTCGCAGTCCATCCTCCAGCAACGCAAACACAACACCATCCCGCTCGATCGCCGTCACCTCGCATCCCAACAGCGCCAGTACCATGGCATCGCGACCAAGTCCCGCAGTCGTATCCACCACCCGCGGAGCCCCGTCCTTAAACCCAATCGCCCGTGCGAGCAGCGACCGCCGACCGCTTCCCTGCGCCCGGCGCGCAAACTCCCCCGACCTGAAATCGACGAACACCGGCCGCACACGTTCGCCGGGTTGCCGCAACTCCAGCCGTTCCGCCGTCACCGCCAGCAACAATTCGAACTCGCCCCCCTCGCGATCAACCACCGGCACCCCAAGCTGGTCGCCCAACTCTCGAGCACGTACCTCCAGCTCCGGATCGTCGCTCTCAACGATTACTGCAAGCGAACTCACCGGCCTACCACCCATCGAGGACCGTCAAGCTGCGAGCTACGAATAGACCAGCTCGTCATACAACGCCCGTTCCTCTTCGAACGGCGCATCCTCCATCCTCGTGTCCCGCCCGAACACCATCGTTCCACGCCGGCTCGTGTCGTACGTCGGCCACACACCAATCCCCTCGTGACTCGGATCGCCACTCCGCGCGAAAGACAGCCACGCGTCCATCATCTGCTCCGAAAGTAACTCCGCCTCCGGCCCCGCCCCGGCAAATCGATCTTGCGTCGGTGCATCCAGTGTCCCGAAGACAAACGGCATCTCTAACGAATGGCACGAACCCAGTGCCCCACGACGCGCCGGCGACTCCCACTCGAAGAAGTAGTGGAACGTCTGTGCCTGATGCCCACCCTGCAGCTCCGCCAGGTGCGCGCTCGCAACTCGCATCGGCTGCGTCGCCACCACATCCGAAACGTCACGATTGTCCGAGGGCAACCCGCGCGACGACCGCGACTCCCGGATCACCTCGATCACACGCTCTGCCTCGCCATCCTTCCCAGCCGGCATCGCCGCTCGCACTTCGTCCAGGAGGCCCACATCCTCCAACGGCTCTCGAACCTGCATCGCCCGGAACTGCTTCATCTCATCCCGATTCGTCCCCAGCATCACGGGAATCGACGCAAGCCCACCCTCAGCTGCCACCGTCGCCGTCTTCTCAGGAACCACGCTCCCGTCCACCACCGGACGGAACCGTGCTCGCCCCGCCAACTCAGCCTGCGCCGCCAAAATCGAGTCCGTCGACAGTGCGAGCAGCGCCGATTCATCGGGCTCATCGAGTCCCAATTCCTCCAGCAGCAACTCCGCCGATGCCGAAGCTCCCTGCACCGACTCCGCGTCCCCACCCCCACCGCTCTCCATGATCGCCTTGTGGAACAGCCCCTGCGCCGCCGGCATCGCCAGCAACGCGCTTACCGCCCCGGCCCCTGCCGACTGCCCGAAGATCGTCACATTCTCCACGTCCCCACCAAACGAGGCGATCTCATCCTGTACCCACTGCAGAGCCGCCACCTGATCCAGCTGCCCCGCGTTGGCTGTCGCTCCCCACTCATCGCCCCCGTGCGCGCCCAGATAGAGGTACCCAAGTGCCCCCAGGCGGTAATTGATCGTCACCACCACCACATCGCCCCGCTCCGCCAATGGGCCGCCGTTGTACAGCGGCTCGGAGCCCGTCCCGTGGGTGAAGCCACCACCGTGAATCCACAACATCACCGGACGTGAACCACCATCCGCTGCCGGCGTGTACACGTTCAGGTACAGGCAATCCTCGCTCCGCGTCCCGCTCGCCGCGAATCCGGGAATCGGATGATCCGGTTGTGCCGCTGCATTCCCAGACTCGCTCGCGTCCCGTACGCCATCCCACGGCTCTGCCGCCTCCGGCGTTCGCCATCGCAGCCCGCCCACCGGTGGTTTCGCGAATGGCACCCCCAGAAACGCCTGGTGACTCCTGCGCTGCACACCCTCGATCTGCCCCTTCGATGTCTCGACAATCACACCCATCGCGCGCTCCTTCCCCAGCAATTCGTCGCACCAACCCAGCGCCCGTATCACACACTACCCCTCCCAACACGAGAGCGAACGACCAGACAGTGCTACAACCGACTCAGAGCACGCGAATGTGCACACCGACATCGCGGTACGCACAGAGGAACACTGATGGCAGACTGCGTCGTCCCAGGTGTCTGGTGGCTACACGGCACCCGAGGCAGCAACGTCTTCGTGATCGAACTCGAAGACAACCGCCTCGCCCTCGTCGACACGGGCTTCGCCGGCAGCGCCGACGCCATCATCCAGGAAATCCTCGATCTTCCCGGCGATCGCACCCCTTCCCATCTCCTCCTCACCCACGCTCATGTCGACCACACCGGCTCCGCAGCCGCCCTCCGCAAGCACTACGCCCTCGAGGTCATCGCCGGCGCCGATGACACCCACCAGCTCGACCGACGCGCCGTCATCAACGACGCCATCGGTCGCACCCACCCCGGTCGCCGCATCTCCCGTGCTCTCCGTCGTCGCGCCCGCCCCGCTGCAACCACCACAGTTGTCGATCGCCCTCTCGAGGGCGAACAGCAAATCCTCCCCGGACTCCGCGCCGTCCCCGTCCCCGGCCACACCCCCGGCTCCTACTGCTACGTCGATGACGCTCGCGGAGTCGCCTTCGTCGGCGATCTCATCATCAGCCACCCTGACACACTCGCCCGCCCGATGAAGCTGACTAACACCAACGACTCCCAGTTCCTCTCCTCACTCGCTACCTTTGCCGAAGATGCCCCCGCCATCGGCTGCCCCGGCCACGGCGACCCCGTCCTCAACAACTTCGGAGACCAGCTCCGCACGCTCGCCGCCCTTCCCCGGCGCTCTCCGTTCTCCCCTAGCCTCCTCCGCATGCGCGCGCGCCGCATGGCCGGCTTCACCAACCGCATCTCGCGGCCCCGCACCCGCGACTAAGCAAAAGGCCCCGACGCAACGCGCCGAGGCCTCTCCGATACTTCCGAGTCGTGCTGGCTACCCGCGTGGCAAGCCCAATCCACGCGTCGCGATGATGTTCCGCTGAATCTCAGACGTGCCACCCGCGACCGTCGACGACACAGAACCGAGATGCGCTCGAGCGTACGTCCCGTTCAGCGCGTCCTCGCGGCTGCCATCCCAAATCAGCCCATACAGCCCCAGTAGCCGATGATTCGTCAACGACACTCGCTGGTTCAGCTCGGACAAAAACAGCTTCGCCATCGAAGCCTCGTAGTTCGGCACCATCTTCGCGTCCTGGATCGAGACGTTCAGCAGCGCGAATAGGAACGACACCTGCCCCTCAATCCACCGCTCCGTGAAAGCCGATCGCCACGCGTCGCTCTCACGACCACGTACCTGCTCCACCGGTGCCGACTTCGCGTGCTCCAGCGCACTCGCCAGCGTGTGTCGCACAGCCACATTGCTCCCGATGTCCGAACGCTCGAAGTCCGTCAGCGTCATCCCCACGTACCAGCCGCGGTTCTCCTCGCCGATCCGGTCGCTCACCGGCACCCGCACGTCCTCAAAAAACACCTCGTTGAACGGCTGCCGGTTGTCCATCGTCGTCAGCGGCCGCACCGATACCCCGGGCTGCCTCATCCCAAGCATCAGCAGCGAAATCCCGCGGTGCTTCGGCGCGTCCGGGTCCGTCCTCGTCAGCAGGTACATCCGATCGGCGTACTGCGCCCCCGACGTCCAGATCTTCTGCCCATTGATCACGTACTCGTCGCCATCGCGTGTCGCCCGCGTCTGCAACGATGCGAGGTCTGAACCCGAGCCGGGCTCGGACCACCCCTGTGCCCACATCACCTCACCGCTCAAGATCCCCGGCAGCAGCTCCTGCTTCTGCTCCTCGCTGCCATGGACTAGCAGCGCCGGCCCGAAGTAGCTCGCACCCAGGCCACCAACGTTTGAAAGCCCATTCTCTGCCAGCTCCTGGTTCAGAATGAACTGCTGCTTAATCGAAAGCCCGGCGCCGCCGTATTCCGGCGGCCACGCCGGTGCCACCCAGCCACGCTCCACCAGCGCCGCGCGCCAGTCCTGCTGCTCATCCCGGTTCAGCGGCTCGTCGCCATCATCAGACCGCCCCTTGTGGCCATGCTCAGCCACGAACGCCTGAACCACTCCTCGAAACTCTGCCTCGGTCGCATTGTCGAGAAGATCCATCGCTCGCTCCGATCACCACTCACGCAGGGTTCCGCGCATCCTACCTCCCCACGCCCGCGTTCTTCGAGCTTCGGTACCTCGCCTCCCCAGCATCCCCGAAACAAAAAGGCCCCGACGCAACGCGCCGAGGCCTTCTCGATACTTCCGAATCGCCCGGGCTACCCCCGAGGCAGTCCCAACCCGCGCGTCGCGATGATGTTCCGTTGAATCTCAGAACTACCACCCTCAACGGTGTTCGCCGCCGACCGCAGGTAGCTGTACGAAGGCTGCCGCGTCTCCCGCTCATCCAGCGTCGAGTCATACAGCAGACCGTGCAACCCGAACAGACTCACGCCGGTCCGCGAGATCCGCTGGTTCATTTCCGAACCGAACATCTTCGCCATCGAAGCCTCGTAGTTCGGAACCATCCCCTCAGCCTGCATCGTCATGATCCGATACGAGAACAGCAGCGAC
>JABIST010000405.1 GCA_018700215.1 Dehalococcoidia bacterium
ACTCGGGGTTATGGGGTCGCTTGCGTGGTATCTCGTTGCCTCCCGCATCCCTCACGTGGACGCTGGATCCAGTGTAGCTGAACCGGGGAAGCCTCTCTGCTCCGCGGACGGCAAAGCAGCCCTACAGCGCGGACTCGCCCTTGGCAAAGCGTGAGAGCCGACTCAGCGCCTCCTCCAGCCGGTCATCGGCGATCGTCAGGCTCAGACGCACGTAACCCTCGCCCGCCTCGCCATAGGCCGCGCCGGGCGTCAGCACCACCCCGGTCTCGTTCACCAACCGCGCCGCGTACTCGCCAGACGATGGCTCGTTCGCTGGCAGCTTCGCCCACACGTACAGCGAGGCCTTCGGCGACTCCACACGCAGACCCAGCTCCTGTAGCACCTCAACCGCGCGGTCGCGCCGCCGTTGGTAGATCGCATTGTGCGAGGTGATGCTGTCCCTCGGATCGTCCAGCGCCGTGATCGCCATCTGCTGAATCGCCTGTGGCAGGCCGCTGTCCAGGTTGCTCTTCACCCGTGTCAGCGCATCGATCACCTCGGCGTTGCCAACAGCCATCGCCGCCCGCCACCCGGTCATGTTGAACGTCTTCGAGAGCGAATTGAACTCGATCGCCACATCACGCGCGCCGTCCACCTCAAGGATCGAGGGCGCCACGTAACCGTCGTAGGTCACATCGGCGTACGCCAGGTCGTGTGCGATCACCACGTCGTGCTCGCGTGCCCACGCCACCGCGCGCTCGAAGAACGCCAGGTCGGCAATCGCGCCCGTCGGATTGTTCGGGTAGTTCAGCCACAAGATCCGCGCGCGCGCCGCCACTGCCGGGTCGATCTCGTCCAACCGTGGCAGCCAGCCATCCTCTTCGCGCAGCGGCAACCGCACCGATTCGCCACCAGCAAACATCGTGGCAATTTCGTAGACCGGGTAGCCCGGGTCCGTGATCAGCGAAACGTCGCCCGGATCGATCAGGCAGAGCGGCAGGTGTCCGATCCCCTCCTTCGAGCCGATCAGCACCACCACCTCGCTCGCCGGGTCCAGCGTCACGCCGTGCCGGGTCTGGTACCAGCGCGCGATCGCTTCGCGCAGCTCCGGCAATCCTTCGGACTCTGGGTAGCGGTGGTTCGCCGGGTCCATTGCCGCCTCGTTGAGGCTCGTCAGGATGTGCTCCGGCGTCGGCAGGTCGGGGTCGCCGATGCCAAGCGAGATCACGTCGATCCCCTCCGCCCGCTTCGCCTCGATCATTTTCGAGATGCCAGCGAACAGGTACGGCGGCAACTGCTGAACGCGCTGCGCAAGATGCATCAGGGGCTCCATTCCTCAGAACACGGGTCGAACGAACGCCGCGCGGGTGTTGCAGGACGCGCCCGCTGCGCGCCATTGAGGCCCGCTGCGCGCCATTGAGCTTCAGGTCGTACGGGCGCCGAACTCAGCGCCGTACGGTCGTCGTCTTCGGAGGACTAGCGCCAGCCGCCGAAGCGAGCCTTCACTCCAGCAACACGACGCTCATCGCGGCGCTGCTTGATCGCCTCTTCGTCCGTCGTCCGGCGGTACTCAAGGCCCGCCCTTCCCGGCTTGAAGCCCATCTCGGAACAAGTGCGCAGCGCCTGCTTGATGTCCGGGCGGACACGCACCGTCGCGCGCCGCGCCTCCTGTGTCGAAAGCTGGTACGCCGCTGCCGCCAGCACCAGTTGGCCGTAGCCGTGACCGCGTGCCTCCGGTGCAACCACCGCATCGAAAATCTCACCCACAGCGGCTTCCACCGGACCGTTGATTGCGAACGCAACCACCTTGCCGTCCTGCTCCAGCGCGCCCGTCCACGTCTGGTGCTCCAGGTAGTAGTCGAACGTGCCCGGTCCGGGCAGCAGGTCGCCGTATGCCTCGGTCCAGATCTCGTACATCCGCTCCACGTCGTCGTCCGTCGCTCGGCGCATCGTGACGCCTTCCGGGAACTCCGGGATTACCTCCGGGTCCAACCCGGGGTGCGTCATCTCAATCCATTCAGCGAAGAAATGGAAGTCGGTGTCGTCCAACAGTGGCTTCAGCCAGTCGCGGTTCTGCACCTGCACGAAGTCCATCGTCAGGAAGTCCACGTCCGCGTCCGCGATCTCCGGCTTCAGCGCATCAAACATCGCCGTGTAGTGCTGGCGCATCGTGTCAATGTCCGTGAACGCCCAGCACAGCGTCAGCTGTCCCCGTTCCGGAACAATCGCCATCTGACCCACCTCCGCGTCGATCACGGTGGCGCCGGGCGAATCCAACCGCTCGCGCCACTCTCGGGCGCTGACCGGTGTGTTCCGCATCAACATCGTCTGCTCAGGTGCTTGTGTCATAGTTCCCACTCTGCCTTGAATACTTCGGTCACTGGTCCTGTCAGCGTGACCGGGCCGCTGCCCGTCCACTCAATGTTCAATGTGCCGCCGGGCAGACGCACGTCCACCCGATCATCAACGTCGCCTCGGATATGCGCCGCCACTACCACCGCGCACGCGCCAGAGCCGCACGCCTGAGTCTCGCCCACGCCACGCTCCCACACACGCATGTCGATGTGCGAACGATCATCCACTCGCACCACCTCGAAGTTGGTGCGATTCGCGAACAGCTTGTGATGCTCCACCAGCGGGCCCACTCGGTCCAGTGGGTACTCCGACGGATGTTGTTCGACGAACTGCACCGCGTGCGGATTACCCATCGAAACCAGCGCAACCGGCATCGTCCGTTCGCCACCGTCGCTCGTTACCGTCACCGGCAAATCCAGCACGGGCGCCGCCTGTTCGATCTGCACGCCCACGCTCGCCGGCTCGAGGTCCGGTGCCGCCAACTCCAGGCGCACCGCGCACACCGCGCCGGCTGAATCCCGTGTCGCCTGCACCGGTACCACGCCGCTCAGCGTATCCACCGTCATCGCGCCATCCGACGCCTCCACCAGTCCAAGGTCCAGACAGTACTTCGCGAAGCAGCGGATCCCGTTCACGCACATCTCCGCCTCGGAGCCGTCCGCGTTGATGATCCGCATCCGCCGATCAGCCACCTCCGAGGGCAACACCATGATCAGTCCATCCGCGCCCACGCCCAGGTGGCGGTCGCAGATCTCGATCGCAAGCTGCGACCAATCGCCGTCCGCCCCCGGCGAGCCAGCCACGGGCTCGAACACGACAAAGTCGTTCCCCGCGCCATGCATCTTCCAGAAAGGCAGTCTGCTCATCGGATCATCGTACCGGTGCGGCCGTCGCACTCTCAACAGCCGTCAGCACCGCCTGGCGCTCGCGTGCGTCCACCCAGTCGATTCGCTCGTCATCCGCGCGGAACCACGTCGCCTGCATCCGAATCAATCGATGCGTCTGCGTCTTCGTCCGAGCCAACGCTTCCGCCTCGCTCCAGCTCCCGTCGAGCACCTGCAACGCCTCCGCATATCCCATCGAACGCAGCGCCTCGAATTGGTCGCCGTACCGCTCCACCAGCGCTCGCGTCTCCTCCACCAGTCCCAGGGCGTACATCGCTTCCGCCCGCCGATCGGCACGCTCGTACAGCGCCGAGCGCTCCCATTGCAGCCCCACCGCATTCCAACTGAAGTCCGGCGGCTCCACCCGCAGCGGCGGCACCGGCCCCCCCGTCGCCTCCACAAT
>JABIST010000340.1 GCA_018700215.1 Dehalococcoidia bacterium
CCCGCATCGTCGGCGGCAACGGCACCCTCACCCCCTTCCGCGCCGACCGCGCTCCCACCCGAGATGCCGTCACCCAGCTCAACCTCATCTCCACCGTCCCCAACCCCGCCACCAGCGAAATCTACCTCCGCTACCGCGTCCAACGCTGACCCCGCCGTCCACCGAGGCAACGCTGAAGGCACGCCCGAACGGCGGAAACGCGAACGCGCTCACGGTCTTCAAGAGAGAGAAAGGGGGACCGCCCAATGGACGGTCCCCCTAGTTGTGCCTCGCCCTGGCGGGACTTTCAGACGAGGCGCCTGGATCGATGGTCGGAAGTGCTACTGCACGATCTCGATCGTCGCGGTGTTGCTGCCCATCTGCACCCACCACGCCCACGCGTCGTCGCTGTTGTGGAAGAAGATGTCCCGGTGCTCGCCCGCCACCGCGCTACCCGTGTCCGCGCATGTGTACGTCCGGCCGCTCGGGTCGCCAACAATCGTGAACCGCTCACCCATGTACCCCGGCGCACACGCTGCCGCGCCCGCGTACACAATCTGCCCGCTCGCCATCGCCCCGCAGAACCCGCCACCATCGCCGATCCCGGCCGCAATGCTCCCCTGCGCGCAGTAGTAGTACGAAATCGTCGCCGTCCGCTGCTCGGTCGTCACCGTCACCGCGGTCGAAGCGTCACGACGAATGATCACCACCGCATCCGCGCTCAAGTTCAATGAGTTCAGCGTATTCACCATCGCCGGCGCCCCCGGGATGTACGTCAGGTAACTCTGCGAAGGCACATCCCACGCCAGCAGCGTCTGCACCGGGAACGGCTGTGCCGCCAGCACCGCGGCAATGTCGGTCGTCCCCGCAACACCCAGCGTCAGCCCACCCGAAGGCGGAGTCGCAAACGCGCTCGCACCCGCCGCCACCAGCGCCGTCGGCGCTACCGAGTCGGCTCCACCCGTCGATGCACGGCGAATCGTCACCACGTGATCCGGCAGCAGCGTGCTCGCGTTCAATGTGTTCACCAGCGCCGGCGCGCCCGGAATGAACGTCAGGTACTGCTGCGATGCCACGTCGAAGACAGAGAGCGTCTGCACCGGGAACGGCTGCGCATCGGCCAGCGTCGCCGGGTCATTCGTCCCCGCCACGCCGCGAGTGATCCCACCCGCTGGTGGGATCGCCAGCACATTCGCCGCGCCCTCAATCGGTGGAGTACTCAGCGCGTTCAACTCCACCGCCGCCGGCGCACTCACTCCCGATGCCGCTGGTGCCAGGTACATCGCAGCCATCCAGCCACTCCCCAGCGTCGTGCTCACCGGCAGCCATTCCAGCCCGTCACTCGTCACCGCCGAGCCAGTAATCGTCACCGTGCTGCCGTCTGGCAAGCAGTCCAGCCGCGCGCCAGCCAGGCCCGCCGCCGCGCGAATCCGCAGACAATCCCCGTCCGCGGTCACCGTCGCCAGATCGCCCGCACTCAATTCCGTGGGCGCCGCCGCGGGCGCATCGTTCGCCGAGCCGCCCGGGAAGCGGTACACGTGCACCGAGATCCCCGCGTACCGAGCCGCCGAGGCCGCCGGGTCGTAGTTCGGCCGCAACCGAACCACCTCATCCCACCTCTGATTCGAATCGATCGCGTCGAACTTCCCGCCACCCAGGTTTTCCAGCACGATCGCCGTGTGCAGCCCCAGATAGAAGGAGCCCGGAGTGTTGTTGGCATCGTTCGCAAGCTGGATAATGTCGCCGCGTACCGCCTCCGCCAACGACACCTCTACCGCGCCCCCGGTCAGATACCCGTCACGGTACCCCCAGCCCATCGTCGCGCCGGTCGCGCGCTGCACAACGTCCTTCACCCACGTGAAGCACTGGCCCTGCCACGTACCCAGATCCTTCAGCGCCTCATCGGCAATGTTCAGTCCCGATACTGATGGCGCAGCCGCGTCTCCCAGGCTGGCATCGAGGTCCGCCGCGAACGCGTGCTGATCCCGCGCGCTCGGCAGCGCAATGATCGTAAAAAACAGCACGGCGAGTGGAAGCAGTCGTAGTCGGATGCGATGGCTCCTCTTCGGTAGACCGGCTGCCTTATCCACCTCATCGGTGGAAGTAGGCCCGTGCCTTTGCGTCCCCGTCTTTCGACGGGTTTGCCCGTTCGGCGAATTCACGCCACCCACATCCGTGCGGGAGCGAACCGGGGCTATCCCGGCGCTAAAACGATCATCGGCAAGTTGGGGTAGCGATCTTCACCCCTGAGGAACTAGCGCGGAAGAGCGTGCGCAAGCCCTTGATTACGGTCGCAATTCGACGATCACAGCATCCGGTGCTGGGTCACCGCCCCATCCAGGGGCAATGCCACCGAGCCCGCTGACAGTTCCGCTACGCTGAGCGCCCACGTGGATGAGCAGGAGTCCGAACATCCGCCACCAGTTCACCCTCTTCGCCATCGCGATCACCGTCGGCATCGCCGCGCTGCAACCACCGCCTCACGCCAGCGCCCAGGACTGCCCTACCCCCCGGACGCTCGTCACCACCGCCGGCCCAACCACCGTGATCGATCCCGCCCTCTGCGAACTCACCCTCACCGAGGGCGCCAGCATCATCTACTGGAATCGCCCGGCCCAACGCGTCGATCTCGCACTCGCCGGCCGGTTCGATCCCGCCGACGGAGTCACCCTCTGGCGCCACGACCCAGCACGTCCCGGCTGGTCAGCATGGGGACTGCTCGAGCCCGCCGACATCCCCGCGATCGAAACCCTCGAACCCGGCCAGATCTACTTCATCGCCACGCCGTATCCCACGCTGTGGAATCTCCGATCGCCCACTCCCTCACC
>JABIST010000434.1 GCA_018700215.1 Dehalococcoidia bacterium
CTCCCCGCCAGCACGATCACTCTCGAGGACTTCCAGATGTCGCCCAGCATCTCCAGCGCCACCTGCGCCAGCTCCATCCCCGCGTGCTCCATCATCTGCAGCAGCGTCGGCCCGGTCTGCTCAACCGCCACCCGGTCCACCTCGCGCATCTCCGCCACGCTAAGCGCGGGCACGCGACGCCCATCAGCGGTCGTGAAGAATTCGCGATTGGGCATGGCAGGCGTGGTCAGGTGGTGCTCCCAGGGCGCACCACCAGTTTATCCTGTCGCCCGCCTGAGGCGCGCACGCCCGCCGTATGTGAAGATGCCGCCTCCATGAGCGATCGTGATGCCAACTCCAACACCGATCTCCCGTCCGACGCCGATCACGATCCTGACGACGATCGATGGGGCGATGCCTCCGCGCTCTCGCCCTTCACCCTCGGCGGTTTCCGCCTGCTCTGGGCCGCCGCGCTCTCCTGGGTGATGACCCGCGAGCTGCGCATCCTCGTCACCAGCTTCTGGCTCTACGAAGCCACCGGCGACGCTCGCCAGCTCGCGCTGATCGGCGTCGTCCAACTCGTCGTCCAAATCCCCGCCCTCCTCTGGAGCGGCACCCTCGCCGATCGCGTGGACCGCCGACGCATGCTCGCCATCACTCAGGCCGTCTCCGTCGCATTAATGGCGGTCATGGGCCTGCTCGATCTCGGCGGACAGCTCCAGCCATGGCACATCTATCTCGCCATCGCCTTCATGGCCTCAACCAACATCATGGGCAGCCCCGCCCAGGCCGCGCTCCTCCCCTCGGTCATCCCGAAGCGATGGCTCGTTCAGGGCGTCGTCGCCCAGACCGTGACGCAGCAAGCGGCCTCCGTCATCTCGCCGCTGCTGTTCACCCTCGTCGCCCTGCTGCTCGGTGTCACCGCCACCTTCTTTGTCACCGTCATCGTCGCCATCCCCGCACTCGTGCTCCCGCTCCTGATCCGCATCCGCTTCGTCCCCCCGCTCGTCCGCGAGGAAGGCTCAACCGTCCGTCGCACCTGGGAAGGCTTCCGCTTCGTTCGTAACCATCGATTGCTCCCCGGCCTCTATCTGCTCGATGCCGGGATCACCGTCTTCAGCTTCTACCGCCAGCTCTTCCCGCTCTTCGCGAAAGAACTCTATGGCGGTGCCGCCGCCGCCACCGGTCTGCTCACCGCGGCCAACGCC
Source organism: Dehalococcoidia bacterium (assembly GCA_018700215.1). Lineage (GTDB taxonomy): Bacteria > Chloroflexota > Dehalococcoidia > UBA2979 > UBA2979 > JABIST01. Next base: position 1,188 of record JABIST010000434.1, read on the forward strand.
ATCGGCGGCATCTGCGGCACGCTGCTCGTCCTCCTCCTCCGCAACTACCGACCCAAGGGCATGCTCGTGCTCTACGCCACCATCATCTACGCGCTGCTGCTCTTCCCACTCGCTATCAGCACCAGGCTCTGGATCGGCATGCTGCTCATCGGCGGGCTCGGCGCCATGGACGGCATCTCCGTCGCCATGCGCCAGTCCATCGTCCAGCTCACCACCCCGGACCAGATGCGCGGACGTGCCGTCTCCCTCCAGGTGCTTGCCGCCCAGACCGCCAACAATCTCGGCACCCTCGAGGTCGGCTTCCTCACTGCCGCTGCGGGCCTCTCCGTTACACTCACGTTTGGAGGAGCAGCTGCACTTTTGATGACGCTTGCTATCTGGCGCGTAATATCCGGCATCAGGCATTATCGCTACCCATAAGCCTCGTTCACGGTTCGCTGACTCGAACTGACGGACGGTTCCCCCACCGCAACTGGCGATCTGTCCCATATCTGGGGCGGAAAAGGATGGAGCTCACATGACCGCTGACGTACTGAAGGCTGCCGAAACCGACAAGACCGATACTCAGGCTCGCATCAAGAACCTGCGCGAAGAAATCGAGTTCGAGGAAGCCCGCATCGAGGAAATCGACGGCTTCCTCAAGATGTTCAAAGAGTACGAGGCGGCCGGGAGTGCCACGCCCGGCCGCCAGTTCCACGACCACACGGATCAACCCCGCCACCCCGGGCACCACTCCCGCCGGCGCCACGATCCGACCCTAAGACTCCTCCGAGGGCGCCCCGCCTTCCGAGGCATGGCGCCCTCGCGTCCACTCTCCCGACGCGCGGTGCACTCGACTTCGCACTCCCGAGGCGCGGCGTCCTCGACTTCGCTCTTCCGAGGCGGAGCGCACTCGCGCCCGTTCTCCCGAGGCCGGCACTGACCTACTCCACCGCCCGACGCCGGTACTGAATCGCCTCGCCCAGGTGCACCGTGCCGATCTCCTCGGACCCATCGAGGTCCGCAATCGTCCGAGCCACCTTCAGCACTCGATGAAACGCGCGTGCCGAGAGCCCGAGTCGCTCCGTCGCCGTCGCCAGCAGCGGCTTCGCCTCATCAGTCAGCGGGTCCTGGCAGAACTGCCGTACCTCGCGCGGACCCATGTCCGAATTAGTGATGTATGCCGTCCCCGCCAACCGCTCTTGCTGGACCTCGCGCGCCCGGATCACCCGATCGCGTACCACCTCGGAACGCTCTCCCGTCGGCTCGCCGGTCAGCTCCGCGTACTCCACACGCGGCACATCCACGAACAGGTCGAGCCGGTCCATCAGCGGCCCCGACAGTCGCCGCTGATAGCGCGACACCTGCATCTCCGCGCACGAGCAAGACCGCTTGCTGTCCCCGTAGTACCCGCACGGGCACGGATTCATCGCCGCCACCAGCAGGATCCGCGCCGGGAACGTCGCCGATCCCCGCGCCCTCGAGATCGTCACCATCCCCGCCTCCAGCGGTTCGCGTAGCGCCTCCAGCGCCGCACTCGTGAACTCCGGAAACTCATCGAGGAACAACACCCCGCGATGTGCCAGCGACACCTCGCCCGGCCGAATGATCGACCCGCCGCCCACTAATCCCGCGTGCGAGATCGTGTGATGTGGCGATCGGAACGGCCGCTCGTGCAGCAGCGGCTGCTCCCGATTCAGCAGCCCAGCCACCGAGTAAACCTTCGACACCGAGATCGATTCCATCGGCGTCAGCGGCGCCAGCAGTCCGGGCAACGCCCGCGCCAGCAGCGTCTTTCCGGAGCCCGGTGGCCCCTGCATCATGATGTTATGTCCGCCAGACGCCGCCACCTCCAGCGCCCGTTTCACATGCTCCTGCCCGTGAACAATCGAGAGATCGTGCACCATCCCTTCAGGTGCGCACTCCGCCCCAATCAGCTCCGGTTCGTCCCAGTCCGCTGGCGCCTCCCGCGTCTGCGTCAGCGACTCGAGCCCAAACGCCCGCACCCCGCTCACCATCCGCGCCTCACCCAGGTCGTCCGAGGGCACCACAACCTCGCGAATGCCCTCGTCCGCGCACATCGCCACGAACGGCAGCACCCCGCTCACGTGCCGCGTCATCCCCTCCAGCGACAGCTCCCCCATGATCGCAACGTCCCGGTAATGGTCATCCACCTGCCCGGAAGCCACCAGAATCGCAATCGCAATCGGCAAGTCGTAAATCGGCCCTTCCTTGCGCACGTCTGCCGGCGCCAGATTCACCGTGATCCGCCGCAGCGGAAACTCAAACCCCGCGTTCCGAATCGCCGAGCGCACCCGCTCACTCGCCTCCTGTACCGCCTTGTCAGGCAGCCCCACAATCCGGAACATCGGTAGCCCGCTACCAATGTCCACCTCCACATCGATCGGTATCCCGTCGATGCCCCTCAATGCCCCGCTTCGAACCCGTGCTAGTGTCATGCGCGGCACGATACCACAAAACAGAACATTTGTACTACAGATGTAAGAATTGATCTTTGGCATGTGAATACTGACGGAAGACTCTCGCCCGACTATCTACAAAGTGGTACCAGAGAGGTGGGAGCAGGGATGGCTCCCTCAATACCCGCAAGGACCGCGGTAGTGAGGAGACCCTTCATGAAGAAAATGATTGGCTTGATCGCAGGATTGCTAATGGTCGTGGGGCTGGTCGGAGCCACGACACAGTCGGCAAACGCCGATGCCCCCCTCACCCTCAACTGGGGCAGCGAACTCAATGCTGCTCAGTGTGACGGCGGGGATCTGGTGGTCAATGTCACCCACGGAGTGGTGAACGACCTCGACTCCGGCCTGGGTGGCTGGTGGGCCTCCGACAGCTACCAGAGGCGTATCCAGATTTCGGACATGGGTGATGGCACGTTCTGCGCTCTCGTCCAGTACCACGGCACGTTCACCACGCTCGCTGGACCAAGCCCGGGGAATACCGATGTGATCGAAGCGGGCATCACCGGAATCTTGAGCGGCGGATACCGCCAGATTATTACTGGCACGCTGGATCTGGATCCCGACTTCCGTACCCGAGGGAACCTCGGCACGTTCGACTACGAGTGTGACGCGGAGGCAGGCCCTTCGTACAACACCGCATGCACGGGGCTGTTCCGCTGGCAGAGCGAGTACTTCGATCCTGCCCCCACGCGCAGCACCGAATGGTGGGGCTATAGCTACCACACGGGCAACAACGGCACGTGGATTAACTCCGTCGCGGGTAGCGAAGGAGACATCATCAACTGATGGTCCGACCTTCAGCATCAAAAGAGAGGC
>JABIST010000435.1 GCA_018700215.1 Dehalococcoidia bacterium
ATGATGGTCAGCGAGACTCTAGGCATCGCGGGCGGTTCGGCCGGTACATCCGGCAGCGAGCGCCTGCTGATTGAGTTTGAACTTGCCGGTGAATCGTACGGCGTTGAGATTTCGACGGTGCGCGAGATCATTCGGGTGCAAGAGATCACTCGTGTGCCCGGTGTGCCGGACGTGGTGGAGGGGATTATCAACCTCCGCGGCGTGGTGGTGCCGATTGTGGATTTGCGGAAGCGCCTGGGCGTGACCGTGACTGAGCAGGGCGATGACTCCCGGGTGATTGTGACCGAGATCGACGAGGCGCTGGTGGGCGTGCTGGTGGACGCGGTGACGGGCGTGATGCGGATGTCCGCTGAGGACTTGCAACCGCTGTCCAAGCACGCTCAGACGGACGACTCGGACTACCTGGAGGGTGTTGCCCAGTTCGACGAGCGCCTGGTGGTGCTGGTGAACATTGTGCGCGCGCTGGAGCGCGAATCACTGCACAACGTGAAGTGGGATGGCGAAGTAGTTGCGACGGCAATTGAAGCTGCTTCGGCAGAGGCGACCGCGGACGAGCCGGAAGAGGGCTTGCCGCTGCGGATCGAGTTGCTGGAGACGAGCTTCGAGGCGTTGAAGCCGCGTGGCGACGAGCTGGTGGAGTACTTCTACGATCAGCTCTTCGAGCAGTACCCGAGTGTGCTGCCGCTGTTTGAGGGCGCGGACATGCAGCAGCAGCAGGGCAAGTTGCTGTCCGCGTTGGCGACGGTTGTCGCTTCGCTGCGCACGCCTGATGTGCTGGTCCCGCACCTGCAAGAGCTGGGTCGCAAGCACGTGGCGTACGGCGCGGAGCCGGCGCACTACGACGCAGTTGGCCAGGTGCTACTGGAGTCGATGGAAGCGATCGCCGGCGATCTCTGGAACGACGAGCTGCTGGCGGCGTGGGCCGAAGCCTACGGCATTGTCTCCTCGGTGATGATCGAAGCCGCTTCGGAGGTCGAGGCACCGGTGCAGCTGCACCCGGAGCTTGGTGAGTCGAGCGCGGAGGGGGCACCCGAGGACGGGCTGCCGCTACCTACTGAACTGCTGGAGACGAGCTTCGAGGCTGCGGCCGACGAGGAGCTGGTGGCTGAGCCGATCGAGTTCGCCGAGGCGAAGAAGGCTGTCGAGCAGAAGCCGGCGACGAAGAAGTCGGCAGCGAAGAAGCCGGCGGCGAAGAAGCCGGCGGCGAAGAAGCCGGCGGCCAAGTCCACAGCCGCGGCGAAGAAGCCGACCGCGAGCAAGAAGCCTGCCGCGAAGAAGAAGGTCAGCTAGCCAGCGGCATTCGCCAATCGCACAGGAGACGACGACGGCGTTTACTCGCCAGATCGTCCGGGGGACACAGCCCACCACGTGGAAACGCGTGGTGGGCTTTTCATTGTGCGCGGTGGCTGTTGGGGGTTCGGCGAGGAGGCCGGAGGTCAGGCGGACTAGTGGCCGTTGAACTGGGGGGTGCGCTTTTCGAGGAAGGCGCGCCAGCCCTCCTGGAAGTCGTCTGTGTCGTAGGGGGAGAGCGCGAGGGCACGGTCCTGGGGCGTGAGCCCGCGGAGGCCGGGGTCTTCGAGGACGGTGGTGGCGATCTGCTTGTGTACGCGGTGGACGACGGGTGCGAGCGCGGCGATCCGCTTGGCCATGGCGTAGGTGAAGTCCTCGACCTCGGCGAGTGAGGTGACGTGGTTGACGAGGCCGATGCGGTGGGCGTCTTCGGCGGGGATGAGGTCAGCGGTGAGGAGTAGCTCCATGGTCTTGGCGCGACCGATCAGGCGGATCATGCGGCGCATCTCTCGGTGCGCGATGGGGAGGCCGAGTCGGGCGATGGGGACACCGAAGCGGGAGTTGTCCGCGGCGATGCGGATATCGAGGGCACTTGAGAACTCGCAGCCACCGCCGACGCAAGCGCCTTTGATCATGCTGATGGTGGGCTTGCCGACGGCTTCGGCTTCGTCCATGGCGGCGTCGAAGGCGGCGTTGTAGAGGGCTGCCTGGGCGGCGTTCTTGCGGTGGGTCTCGAACTCGCTGATGTCGGCACCGGCGGAGAAGGCGTCGTCGCCGGCGCCACGGAAGACGATGACACGGACGCTGGGATCGTGTTTGAGGTCGACGAGCATGCGGCGGAGGTCGTGCCACATCTCGAAGGTGATTGCGTTGCGCCGCTCGAGGTTGTTGAAGGTGACGGTGGCGATCTGGTCCGCGATCGCAAGCAGGATTCTGTCGGTCATGATTCCTCCGCTGGCGAGATGATAGGTGAGCGCGGGATTGAATTCTGCGCGACGCCGTTCGTTCGCTAGGATGGCGACGATGCCGAAATTTGCCGCTAGCGTCTCGTGGTTGTTTCAGGACGTGCCGCTGCTCGAGCGGTTCGAGCATGCTGCCGCTGCTGGTTTTCGGGCGGTGGAGGTGCAGGCGCCCTACGAGGAGTCGGCGGAGGCGCTGGCGGAGCAGCTACAGCGCCACAACCTGGAAGCCGTGCTGATCAACATCGCGCCGGGGGTTGCGGCGATTCCTGGTCGCAAGGCGGAGTTCCGGAAAGCGCTGGACCGAGCGCTGGCTTACGCCGACACGATGGGCTGTCATCAGCTTCACTGTCTCTCTGGAGCGACCGATGACCCGAGAGCGGAAGAGACGCTGGTCTCGAATCTGCGCTGGGCGGCGGGGCAGGCTTCGCAGCACGGTGTGCGGCTGCTGCTGGAGCCGCTGAATACGACGGATAACCCGGGGTACTTTCTGACCGGGAGCGAGCAGGCACGACGAGTGATCGATGCTGTGGGCGGCGAGCATGTGGCGATGCAGTTTGACGCGTACCACCTTCAGATCATGGAGGGCTCGCTGACCGAGTCGCTGCGGAAGCAGCTGGACGTAATCGCGCACATTCAGGTGGGTGGGGTGCCGGGGCGGCATGAGCCTGACGGTCTGCAGGAGATCAATTACCCGTATCTGTTCGACCTGATCGACGAGCTTGGATTTGAGGGCTGGGTGGGCTGCGAATACGCGCCGCGAGCCGGGACGCTGGAGGGGTTGGCGTGGGCTGGGCAGTACGGAATTGGCGCGAACAGCGAAGGCACGGGGGGTAGCGGATGACGTCTGATCCAGAGCAGCAGGTGGCGATCGTGACCGGTGGCGGATCGGGGGTTGGGCGGGCCTCGGCGTTGGCGCTGCTCGACGTCGGCTACGCGGTGGCAATCGCAGGGCGGCGAGAGGAGGCGCTGGCGGAGACGGTGCGGCTGGCCGGGGCGAACGCTTCGCGGGCACGGGCGGTGGTGACGGACGTGACGGATGCGGCATCGGTGGCGGGGCTGTTCGAAGGGGTGCGGGCGGAGTTCGGGCAGCTCGATCTGTTGTTCAACAACGCGGGGACTGGTGCGCCAGCGGTGCTGTTGGAGGAGCTGACGGTGGAGCAGTGGCAGGCGGTTGTGGCCGTGAACCTGACGGGCTCGTTTCTCTGCACGCAGGAGGCGTTCCGGATGATGAAGGCGCAGGAGCCGATGGGCGGGCGGATCATCAACAACGGCTCAATCTCGGCGGACCGGCCACGCCCGAACTCGGCGCCTTATACGGCGACGAAGCATGCGATTACGGGGCTGACGAAGGCGACCTCGTTGGACGGACGGAAGTACAACATTGCCTGCGGGCAGATCGATATTGGCAACGCGGCGACGGAGATGACGGCGCGGATGAGCGGTGGTGTGCCGCAGGCGGACGGATCGATGGCGGAAGAGCCGACGATGGACGTCTCGAATGTGGCGAACGCGATCGTTTACATGGCGGGGTTGCCGTTGGATGCGAACGTGCAGTTCCTGACGGTGATGGCGACGAAGATGCCCTTCATCGGGCGCGGGTAATCGGGTGCGGCAGCGATGAGCACGGGCTCGCCGATCGAAGTCGCTCGTGTGCTGGCGGCCGAGTACGGGTATGGGCTCCAACCGGTGAACTACGTGCGGGGCGTGGCAATGAGTGGGCGGCTGCGGCTGCATCGGCTTGAGCCTGGCGGCGGCGACCCAGCAGCTTCGATTGTTGAGGCGGTCGAGCCGTTCGTCGGGGGCGATGTGGGCACGATGCTGCAGGCGGTGGATGGCTCGGTTCTCGCTGCCTACGTGTGGGCGGACGAGTTGAGCGAGGCGACGGGGGACGAGCGATACGCGCGGCTGCTGGAGCAGATTGCGAGCGGCTATCTGGAGACGCGTGCCGATGGGCTGCCCGCACCCGTGGACCCGGACTACCGAGTGGAGGACGTGTTCTTCGCGGGCGCACTGCTGGGTCGCGCGTTCAAGACCTCGGGGGACGAGCGGTATGCGGAGGCGCTGACGGGATTTCTGGGGCGGGTGGATGCGCAGCCGGACAGCGGGTTGTGGTGGCACTGCAACTCATCGCCGTTCACGTGGGGGCGGGGTAACGCGTTCGCTGCGCTGGGATTCGCCGAGGCGCTGTCGTACCTGCCGGCGGATGGTCCGGGGCGAGCGGGGTTGGAGGCGAAGCATCGCGCTCACCTCGAAGCGCTGATTGGGCACCAGGACGCCTCGGGTGCGTGGCGGCAGGTGATCGATCGGCCGGATTCGTATTTGGAGCTGACGGTGACGGCGATCATTGGGTACGCGATCGTGCGCGGGATGGGGCGTGGGTGGCTGTCGAGGGACCTCGAACCGGTCGCGGCTCGCGCGTGGGGAGCGGTGGCGGAGCGGGTGGACGAGGCGGGGATGGTTCGGGATTCGTGCCCGGGTACGGGGCCGCTGCCGACGCTGGAGGACTACTTGCAGCGGGAGCCGATCAGCGGCCATGACGATCGAGCTGGCTCGATGGCGTTGTGGTTCGCGGTGGAGTACGCGGAGTACCTGGGCTCCAGCTCGGGGTAGCGGTCGGGACAGGGCGCTACGAGCGCGGGGTAGCTGGCTGCGGGTTTGTGGTGGTGGACCTGGGGGACGGCGTTCGTCGGAGGGTGGCACCGGCGTGGCTCCTCAGGTGCACGTGGGCACGATAGAAGGCGCGGTGGCCAGTCGGCGCTCGGGGCTAGCCGCCAGCGGCGGTGTTGAGGTGTTCGGATGATTCGCTGGCGGGCTCGATTGGGGTGACGGGCCTGGCCTGCAGCACGACGAAGGCGGCGGCGTAGGTGACGAGGGCGGCGATGGTGAAGGGGGCGTCGTAGCTGCCGGTGCGGTCCTCGAGGAACCCGACAACGAAGGGGCCGAGGCCGCTCCCGGCCTGGCCGGCGAGGGCGACGATGCCGAAGACGGCACCGAACGAGACCATGCCGAAGATTTCGCTGACGAGCAGCGATTGCATCATGTAGATGTTGCCGATGGTGAAGCCGAAGGTGAGCGTGAGCGCGTAGGTGGCGGCGACGTTCTCGGTGCGGAGCACGAGTAGTACCGCCGAGGCCTGGACAGCGAAGAGCACTACGGTGAGCCAGCGCTTATCGATGGCGTCGGCGAAGAGGCCGACGATGAGGCGGGCGATGATGCTGCCGGCGGCGGTGGTGCTGAGGGCGAGGGCAGCGGCGTTACGGGAGCCGAGGCGCTCTTCGAGGAACGAGACCTGGTGGATGACGAAGCCGGTCTGCGAGATGAGCACCATGGTGAACGCGAGCAGGACGGCCCAGAAGGAGGTAGTGCGCATCGCCTCGCTGCGGGTCCAGCGGCGGAGCTGGGAGCCGGCGTCCATGCGTGCGCTGGTTTGAGCGAGGCTGATGGCGGGGTCAATGCCATCCGGGTGGAGTCCCATCTGTCTGGGGTCGAAGGCGATCATACCCCAGAGGACGGGGAGGGTGACGGCGAGGACGAGTAGTCCCATGACGGGGGCGGCGAGTTCGAGTCCACCTCGATCGATCAGGGTGGCGGCGAGGGGGGCGAGGATGACGCCACCGAGCGAGATGCCGGTGGAGGAGACGCTCATGGCTCGGGCGCGTCGGACCATGAACCAGCGGGTCATGATGGCGTTGACGGCGACGTTGGAGGACATGCCGAAGCCGAAGGCGAGCAGGAAGTAGACGGCGTAGAGCTGCCACAGCTCCTGGACGAATCCGACGAGCATGGCGCCGCCACCGACGAGCAGGAACCCGACGGTCATGAAGCCCATGGGGCCGTGTTTGTCCACGCGTGGGCCGAAGAAGGCGGCGGTGACGCCGGAGGTGAGGAAGTACATGCTGACCGCGCCGCTGACGGCGGAGTTGGACCAGCCGTGCTGCTCCTGCAGCGGTTTGAGGAAGACGGCGAGCCCGTAGTAGCCGATACCAGCGACGACGAGCATGAGCGTGCCGACGCCGACAGCAATTGCCCAGCCGTAGAAGATCGATTGTGGGAAGACGCGGGCGAGCGGTGGTACTCGCCTCGGGAGGTGGGTGGCAGGCTCGGAGGCATCGGGGGAGGTCACGCTGCGATGCTAGCAGTGGGCTGAGTTGTGGTCGGGGGCGTCCGCGATGGCATGAGCGTTGCGGGCGGGGCTTCCCCTGCTGCTTGCGAGTGACGATATTGCCGATCGTGTTCGGCTGTGCTGAGCGATCGTCGTGGGTGACGACATGAGGACGTGCCCAGTAGCGGCATCTCACTCGGTCAGCGTGATGTCGATCCAGCCGATGTTGGCGCTGGTGACGTGTCCAGCAGCGGACCAGCCGCCGTCCTTTTCGCGTCCCTCATTCGCGTCCCAGTAGGCGATGGCAAGCTGAACTGTGTCTCCAACCTGGAACTGCGCGTCCTGGGGGTCACCCGTGCCCAGCGGGCGACCGATTTCGAACACGAACGCGCCGTCCGCGCCGACACCGCTGCTGCGCCCCGTGTGATCCCACGAGCCAGTCAACGAGTTTTCGCTATCGTCGTCCTCGCGCTCGTCAGTCAGGGTGGCGTACTCGTCATCCAGATTGCAGCCTGGGTCGTTTCCGGTCGGGAACACGCCGCCCGAGAGCTCTCCCGGCCCGCATTCAAGCGTCCAGTGCCAGATGTCCACCATCCCACCGGATTCCGTGAAGTCGGGCCCCACGGAGCCCATGGCAGCGCCAGCACCATCGCTCACGACCCATTGGACTGCCACCGCCGGCGAGAGGTGGAGATTGTCGGGGTCGTAGCCGTAGCCAGCGGGAACCGCGATCAGTACGTAGATGTTGGCATCATCGAATACGGTCGCTAGCGTGACGGTGACATCGTTGCCGAAGGTTGAATCGCGCGCCCAGTCGGGGATCGCGGCCAACGGTACGGCGAGGCTGGGAACGTTCGCCCAGTCGTCCGTTTGCCCGTCAAGCGTGATCGTGGCGCGAGTAGCTTCGATGCTCGTGGCCTCGATCGGATCGAGGCCAGGGAGAG
>JABIST010000178.1 GCA_018700215.1 Dehalococcoidia bacterium
CTTCGTTGTCGACGAGGGCGATGCCCGCGGAGTCGTAGCCTCGGTATTCGAGCTTGCGCAGCCCTTCGAGGACGATCTGGCCGGCGGGGCGCTGTCCGGTGTAACCAACGATGCCGCACATGCTCGTTACTCCCTGCTGCCTCGCCGCTCTTCTTCGAAGCGTTCGCGCTGATCGGGCGTGGCACGAGCGACGACGACGGTGCCTTCAGACTGCGCTCCGTAGGCTCCGCGATACTCCGGCGAGAGCAGCGCGGCGACCTTTCGCATCACGAAGTCCGTGGCCTCCATTGCCGATTGGGCGCTGGCCTCGGAGCGATCGAGGTGGAACGGTTCGCCGAACTCGATACGAATCGGTGGACGGCGACGTAGGAGCCAGAGGAACGGGATGCTCTTCCAACGGATGGCGTGGCTGCCTTCGATGGCGACGGGCACGATGGGCGCTTTCGCGAGGATTGCGACCATGGCGGCGCCCGGCAGCGCCGGTATCAGCCCGTTGCCGTGGTTACGAGTGCCTTCCGGGTACATCATCACAACGCGCCCATCGCGCAAATAGTTCCGCGCGACACGGAGCGCACCCAGATCGCCCGAGAAGCGTCGTACTGGGAAGGCGCCGACCGCCCAGAAGACCCAGCCGATCAGCGGGATTTCGAAGAGTTCGCGTTTCGCCATGGTGTGGACGTTGCGAGGAGAGAACGAGCCGAGCAGCGGTGGGTCGGCGATATGGGAGTGGTTGCAGATGAGGACGACGGGGCCCTCAGCGGGGACGTGCTCGGCACCGACGACGTCGACGCGTGCGACCGTACGCGCGATGCCACGGATGAGCGCGGTGAGGAAGTTGTAGAGCCGGCGACCGAGGAAATGAAGCATTGCTAGTCCGGGTTCGCGTCACGGTAGGCGGTGATGCAGGCCTCGACCACCAGGTCGATGCCGAGCGCATCCGTGTCGACGATGACGGCGCCCTCGGCAGCCTGTTCGCGGCGGACGGCGCGGTGGCCGGAGTCATCGAGTTCGTCGCGGCGGCGGGTGGCGACGAGTACCTGCTCGAAGGAGCTGTCGCGACCGGAGTCGAGTTCTTCACCGAGGCGACGGCGGGCGCGGGTTTCGCTGGAGGCGTCCAGGAAGACCTTGGTTCTTGCCTCGGTGAGGACGCGGGTGCCGATGTCGCGTCCGGCCATGACGACGGGTTCGCGGGATGCGATGGCGCGCTGACGGCGGACGAGCTCGTCTCGCACCTCGGTAATGCGGGAGACGAGGGAGACGTTTTGCTCTACCTCGGGGGCGCGCAGCTCGGTGGTGACGTCCTCGTCGCCGAGGAAGATGTGTGGGGTGGTGGGATCGGGCCAGCGCATATCGAGGTCGAGGGTGGCGACGAGGGCGAGCACAGCGGCTTCGTCTTCGGCATCGGTGTCGCTGCGCAGGACGGCGAGTGTGCAGGCGCGGTACATGAGGCCGGTATCGAAGAAGCCGATGCCGAGCTGATCAGCGACGGCGCGACCGACGACGCTCTTGCCTGCGGCGGTGGGGCCATCGATCGCGATCGAGCGCTCCAGCGAATCGGCAGTAATACGGGGCCTCCGAGGGTGACGCGAAAGTTCGTAAGATCATATCGATGCGTCGATCCGGGCGTCTAGCGCGGCTCGGCCTTTGCGACGGCGATATCGAGGCCAACGAGGGTCCGTATGGTGTTCAACTCGTCGTCGGTCAGCTCGCGTGAGGCGGCGCGTTCGAGGTTGCCGAGGGTAATCGGGCCAACGGCGACGCGGCGGAGGCGGCGGACCGGGTGGCCGACGGTATCGAGCATGCGGCGGATCTGACGCCGGCGGCCTTCGTGGATGATCAGGCGAACGACGCTCTCATCATCGCGGCGTTCGATCAGCTCGACGGTGGCGGGGGCGGTGAGCCCATCCTCGAGGACGACGCCGTCGCGGAGCTGCTCGATGGCATCGTCGTCTGGGATGCCCTCGACGACGGCTTCGTAGACCTTGTCGACCTCATAGCGGGGGTGGGTGAGGCGGTGGACGAGATCGCCGTCGGTGCTGAAGAGGAGGACGCCCTCGCTGTTCACATCGAGGCGGCCGACGTAGCGGATCTGGGGAGGGGCGTTGGGGATCAGGTCGTAGACGCTGGGGATGTCGTTCTCGGCCTTGGCGCTGACGACATAACCGTTTGGCTTGTGGAGGAGGATTGTGACGTTGTCGGTGGGGAGGGTGAGTGACTGGCCGTCTACCTCGATGGTCTGGGTAGCGGGATCAGCGCGCTCGCCGAGGGTGGCGACGCGGCCATCGACGGTGACGAGGCCGGCGGTGATCAGCTTCTCGCAGGCGCGGCGGCTGCCGTGGCCGGCACGGGAGAGCAGCTTCTGGAGGCGTTGCGCGTTGTTGGCGTGCTCGCCGGGATCGGTGGTTGGGGTAGTCAGCGCGACCGCCGCGAGCGTTCGATGGTGAACCACTCGGTGATTGTGGTGCGGCCGCCGGTGATGCGCGGCTGATTAGAGCTGGAGTTGGTGGCGGGGGCGATTCGTTCGACGAGTTCGCGGACGGCGCGCTCTGCGGTGAGCATGGTGGCGGCAGCGGCCACCGAGGCGGTGACGACGGGGAGCGCTCGGCTGGCAACGGCGGCGAGCACCGGGAGCGCGCTGGGGCGTTGGGCCGGCAGCATGCGGCGCTGCGGGACAGGGAGGTGGCGTGGTTCGGCGGTCATCTGGTCCTCGGAGCTGGGGTCGACGGGGAGTCGAGGTCGCTTAGAGTAGCGACTATTGCGAGTGCTGGCCAGCGAGCCGCGCCTCGACCTCGGGCGTGATGTCCACGGGCAGGGCCGCACGGCCTGACTGGTAGACGACCGAGCCGTCCTCGATGGTGACGCGGCCCTCGGCGAACGCCTGGAGCAGCTCGACGAGGAAGGGTGATTCACGGCGGACGCCGGCTTCGCGGATGAGGGTGAACAGCTCGCAGGCCTCGATGGTGGCGTCGTCGAGGTTGGTGGTGTCGCCGAGGGTCTGGCGGGCGGCAGCGAACGCGGGGCCATCGATCGGGTAGCGGCAGTAGCCGACGACGGGGCCGAGATCGACCGCGGGAATGGCGAGGTGGACCATGACGCCGGTTTCGCTGGCGTTGGTGCGGATCAGCTCGCGAATCACCTCGCGCCAGGTGCCGATCGGGCCGGTGGGCAGCGCGGGGTGGAGGTTGAGTAGCGGGAAGCGTTCGACGAACGGCGCGGTGAAAATCAGCATGTAGCCGGCGAGCACACCCACATCGACACGATGGCCGGCGATGAGCTCGGAGACCTCGCGGTCGTAGGCTTCGCGCCATGCGGGGAGGGGCTCGTCCGGCCTCGATCGATCGCCGCCGGCGGCTTTGCGGTAGGCGACGGAGGACTTTGCGTGCAGGGGGATGCCATCGGCGGCGACGCGCTCGAAGAAGGAGTCGGTGACCGGGTCATCGTGGCGGTCGCGGTTGGAGAAGACGAAGGAGATGCGGGCGTCGAGTGAGCCGTCCGCGATAGCGTCTTGTACCGCCTCGTACATGCCGCGCGAACTGGCACCACGGGTGGTGAACCAGCCGACGTGGAGGGTCACTGCAGTTCGCCGCCGTTGGCGCGCTGGCGGAGTAGCTCGATGCGTTGCTCGACGTCGGTGAGCAACGTCTGGCAGCGCTCGGCCAGTTCCATGCCCTGCTCGTAGAGCGCGACGGACTGTTCGAGGCTCATTGCGCCTGCTTCAAGCTGGGCGGCGGTGTCCTCGAGGCGGCTGAAGAGCGTCTCGAAATTCTCGGCTTCCTCGCTGGTGGAGTCGAGGCCGAGTGGTGGCTGGGCGTTGGATTCGGGGGTGGGATCGGTCATGAATCGGACTCTACACGGGCCTGGCGGCTACCGTCCCGCCAGCGCAGTTCCAGTGTATCGCCGGTGCTGACATCGGCCGCACGGGCGACCGGCTGGCCGTCTGGTCCGGCGACGAGGGCGTAGCCGCGCTCCAGCGTGGCGAGCGGGGAGAGGGTGCGGAGGCGACTGGCGAGGGAGGTGATGGCATCCCTCGATGTGGCTGTGGCGACGGTCGCTGTGTGGCGCATGCTGTCGGCGTGGGTGCCGACGCTGCGGCGGAGGGCGGCGGTGTCTGGCAGCGAGCGTTCGAGGCGGCTGGAGTCGCGGCTCACCTGCTCGCGGGACCGGGCGACGAGCTGGGAGAGGCTCATGTGCTGGCGCAGCTCCAGGCGACGGAGCTGCTGCTGGACCTCGAGGCGATCAGGGGCGGCGATTTCGGCTGCGGCGGAGGGCGTTGGTGCTCGTACGTCGGCGACGAGGTCGGCGAGGGTGGTGTCGGTTTCGTGGCCGATGGCGGAGATGACGGGGACCGGGCAGCCGAAGATGGCGCGGATCACGAGTTCGTCGTTGAAGGCCCAGAGATCCTCGGCGGCACCGCCACCGCGGGTGACGATCAGCAGGTCTGGCGACTGCTCGGGGTTACCGGGCGGGGCGATCTGGCGGATCGCGGCGGCGACGGAGGCGGCGGCGGCATCGCCCTGGACCAGCGTGGGTTGCACCAGGATCTGGGCGCGCGGCCAGCGGCGACCGAGGACGGTGCTGACATCGTGGAGGGCGGCGCCATCGGCGGAGGTGACGACACCGATGCGCTCGGGGAAGCGGGGGAGGGGGCGCTTTCGCTCGAGGGCGAAGAGGCCTTCGGCCTCGAACATGGCGCGTCGGCGTTCGAATTCGGCCTGCAGTGCACCGACGCCGGCGGGTTGAACGAAGTCGACGATGAGCTGGAGTTCGCCGCGCTGCTCGAAGATGCCGACCTTGCCGTGGACGATCAGCGAGGCGCCACCCTCGATGCGGTCTTGCTGGCCGATGTTCTGGTTGCGGAAGAAGGCACAGCGGAGCTGGGCGTTGTCGTCTTTGATCGTGAAGTAGATGTGGCCGGAGCGGGCGTGGGTGAGGTTGGAGACCTCGCCACTGATCCAGAGATCGGCTAGCTGGCGATCGTGATCGAGCAGATCGCGCAGGTAGCGGACGATCTGCCCGACGGAGCGAACCTCAGGCGGCATCAGGCGGTGGCAACCCGTTCGAGATAGTCGCCGGTGGTGGTCGAGATCTTGATGCTGTCACCGGGGTTGATGAAGAGTGGGACGTTGACCATGAGACCGGTCTCCATCTTCGCGGGCTTGGTGGCGCCGGTGGCGGTATCGCCCTTCACACCGGGGTCGGCTTCGGCGATGACGAGCACGACGGCTGGGGGGACCTCGATGGAGAGCGCCTCCTCGCCGTAGAGCACGAGCTGAACCTTGTCGCCTTCCCGCATGTAGGGGAGCGCGTCCGCGACGATGTTTTCGGACGCTTCGATCTGGTCGAAGGTCTCGGTGTTCATGAAGGTGTAGATCGGGCCATCGCCGTAGAGGAACTGCATCTCGCGGCGCTCGACGCGCGCGGCGGCGAGCTTTTCGCCGGCATTGAAGGAATGCTCGGTGATGTGACCGGCGCGGAGGTCCTTCAGCTTGACGCGGTAGACGGCGGATCGCTTGGTCTTCACGTGGTGGACGTCGACGATCTGGTAGAGGGTGCCGTCAACTTCGACGGAGAGCCCCTTCTTCAGGTCAGAGGTACCGATCACGCTGTGACTCCTATCTCGAGGTCGAGCTTCGGTGCTGCTGAGAGCGGCCGTGCTCGGCCGGATTCCATCACACACTGGTCTTCGATTCGGACACCACCCCAGCCGGGGATGTAAATCCCGGGTTCCACGGTGAAGACTTGTCCGTCTCCTAGTATCGCCTCTGATGCGGGTGCCAGTCTTGGGGCTTCGTGTACATCGAGGCCGACACCGTGTCCGAGGCCGTGTCCGAAGTATTCACCGTAACCCGCTTCGGCGATGACGGCAGCGGCGATCGCGTGAGCCTCGGCGCCGGTCATGCCGGCTTCGACGCGCTCCTCGGCCATGGTCTGGGCGGTGAGGACGGTGTCGTAGACGCGTTTGAACTGGTCGTCGGGCTCGCCGAGGAAGAGTGTGCGGGTGAGATCCGAGCAGTAGCCATCGACGATCACGCCCATATCGATGACGACGCCGCTGCCTGCGGGTAGTGGGACATCGCGAGGGTAGGCGTGGGGAGCGGAGCCCCAATCGCCGCCGGCGACGATGGTGCTGAACGAGAGGTCGTCTGCGCCATGCTCCATGACGTAGCGCTGGATCTCCCAGGCGAGCTGCCGCTCGGTCATGCCGGGCTCGATCACCTTGATTGCGTGGACCATGCCCTCGTCACCGAGCTTCACCGCGCGGGTGAGGGCGTCCAGTTCTTCGGCATCCTTGATCAGGCGCAGTGGTTCGATCGCGTTGGGGGCGGGGACGAGACGTGGGCCGGCGGCTTCGGGCAGCGCGGCAACGGCGGCGGTCCACTGCTCGTAGGCGGCCATCGTCAGGTGGGCGGGTTCGTAACCGATGGTCATATCGACGGTGTCTTCGAGCAGATCGGCGGCGACTCCGGTCGTCGCGCCGGTGACCTGGACCAGCTCGAACTCCGGGCTCTGGCGGCCGACCTGTTCCCAGTAACGGGAGTCGGTTGCGAAGCGGGCGCGATCACGCGAGATCAGGAGCACGCCAGCGGAGCCGGTAAATCCCGATACCCAGCGGCGGTTGCTGGGCGTGGTGACGAGGAGTGCATCGACCTCGAGTGCTTCGAGGCGCGCACGTACCTGGTCAAGCCGGGCGTGGCTCATCCCTGCTGTTCCTCGGAAAGCCGGCTGTAGAGCAGGTCGAGTGCAGCCAGGTAGCTGCGGTAGCCGAAGCCCATGACGACGCCCCAGCAGACGGGTGAGAGGTAGGAGTTGTGTCGCCAGGTCTCCGGGCGCGCATGCACGTTGCTCAGGTGGACCTCGACCGTTGGGATGCGCGTCGCGCTGATCGCATCGGCCAGTGCCATGGAGCTGTGGGTGAGCGCGGCGCCGTTGAGGACGATGCCATCCCACTCGCGGTGGGCATGGATCGCGTCGATCAGCTCGCCTTCGTGGTTCGACTGGATGAAGTTGAGTTCGATGCCGCCGAGGTCTTCGCCGCGACGGCGGAGCAGCGCTTCGATGTCCTCGAGCGTTTCGTAGCCGTAGATTTCCGGCTCGCGGTGCCCGAGCAGGTTCAGGTTGGGTCCGTTGAGCACCAGGATCTGCATATCACTCTCCGCCTTCGTCGCCCTCACCGGCGACGCTGATGCTACTCCGAGGTGCCCTCTACGCGCCGCGCACGTTGGAGTGCCGAGGAGATCAGTTCGTCTCGGCGACGGTGGGCAACCGCTGTGTAGATCTGGGTGGTGTCGGCCGAACTGTGCCCCAGCAGGTGCTGCACGACGCGCAGGTCAGCTTCGCCTTCCAGCATATGGGTGGCGAAGGTGTGACGCAGCAGGTGCGGGTGAACCGGCTGCGTGATGCCGGCCTGCAGGCCATGGCGGCGAGCGATGCGCTGAATTGAGCGGGCTGTGAGCCGTCCACCGGAACGGTTCACAAAGAGGGCCGGTTGAACGTCCTGGACGAAGTGCGGGCGAGCTTCATCCAGATAGGTGCGGAGCGCCTGCCGAGCCGGGTCCCCGAAGAGGGCGACGCGCGAGCGATCGCCCTTACCCGTGACATGAAGTTGCCGGTTGACGAGGTCGACGTCACGGAGATTGAGGTTGGTCAATTCGCTGACGCGGATTCCCGCGCCGTAGAGCAGTTCCAACATTGCACGATCGCGTATGCCCGCCGGGGTGTCGTCGGCGGGAGCGGAGACGAGTTGCCCTGCCTCTTCCTCCGAGAGGAAGTGGGGCAGCCGACTGGTCGCCTTCGGATAGCGCAGGCGCAGCAGCGAATCGCCTGGTTCGGGCTTCAGCTCGAAGCCGTCGCGGTCCAGCCAGCGGTAGAAGGCGCCGATGGTGGTGGCGCGGCGTTTGACGGAGCTGTCTGCGACATCCGCGGCGCGGAGTTCCGCGAGGTGGGCTCGTCCAAGGCGACGCCCGGCCTCGTCGAATGGGACATCGAGCGCGTTGGCGAAGGCGAGGAAGGCCTGGATATCGCTGCGGTAGTTGCGGAGCGTGTGGGGTGAGCGACGGCGGACGTCACGGAGGTGATCGAGGTAGCGATCGAGTGCGGCCTGAGCGGCCTGGGAGGGTTCACGACGGCGTGGTGACGTATCGCGAGGCAACGATTGCTCCTCGGGTACCCGCCGGGCGTCAGGCTAGCAGATGACGCGACCGGTTATGCGGCTCAGGCGGAGCGCTTGCGGCGGGCGGTACTGCTGCGTGAGCTGGTGCGCTTTGGCTTCTTCGGTGCGCGAGGGTCCTTGCCCTCGGCGCGCATGCGTTCCTCGCGGGTGGCGATCAGGTTGATGGCGTCCTCGAGTCCGATGTTTTTCGGGTCACGGCCCTTGGGGAGGGAGGCATTGACGGTGCCATCAGTGACATAAGGGCCGAAGCGGCCATTGCGAACGGTGATCTTGCCCTTGTTGTCCGGGTGTTCGCCCAGTTCTGCGAGGACTTGCTGCGATGGGGCGGCGCCGCGCCGGCGCCGCGGTTCGGCGAGGACAGCGACAGCCTCTTCGAGACCAATCTTGCGCATCTGCTCGATGTCTTCGAGGCTGCGGCTCTCATCTCCGCAACGGAGGTAGGGGCCGTTGGGGCCGTCCTGTGCGGTGATCTCGGTGTCGTTGAGTGGGTGGACACCGACGATCCGTGGGTAGGAGAGCAGCTCAAGCGCCTGCTCGATGGTGACCGTCTCCATGGTCATGTCTGGCCAGAGGCTGGAGCGCTTCGGCTTGGGGGCGTCCTTCGGGATCTTGCCCTTATCGTCGCGCTCGGGGTCCTCGCCGAGTTGGACGTATGGACCGTAGCGGCCGGTCTTGAGGTAGATCAGTTCTCCGGTTTCCGGGTTCGCACCGAGCGGCTGATTGCCGAGCGTGGCCTGATGCAGCATTTCGAGCGCGAATTCCAGGTCCACCTCGTCCGGTGGGGTGTCCTCGGGGATTTCAGCGCGGATCGGTTCGTCGCCAGCCTGGATGTAGGTGCCGTAACGACCGACGCGGACGGCGACCTCGCGGTTTGCTTCGTCCTCGCCGAGTGCGACTGAGGAGACGGCGCGGGCATCGATTTCTTCCCAGCCGGAGCTGATGGTGGCGTGTAGTCCTGCCTGGACCATGGGGTCGCTGTCTGGAGAGTCGTCCTCGCCGAAGTAGAAGCCGCGGAGCCACGGTCGGCCTTCGCGCTCGCCGTCGGCAATGTCGTCCAACGTGGCTTCCATGCGGGCAGTGAAGTCGTAATCCACCAAGCCCGGGAAGTGCTCCTCAAGCAGGCGGGTGACGGCGAACGCGATGAACGTTGGAATCAGGGAGGTGCCCTTCTTCCACACGTAGCCACGATCCTGGATGGTCTGGAGGATCGATGCGTAGGTGGACGGGCGGCCGATGCCACGCTCTTCGAGTTCGCGGATCAAGCTGGCTTCGGTCCAGCGGGAGGGCGGCTGCGTCTCGTGGCCCTTCGCCTCGGTGGAGGTGGGATCGAGTGACTGGCCCTCGGTGAGCGGTGGCAGGATGCGCTCCTGGTCGTCGAGTGCGGCATCCGGGTCATCGGAGCCCTCAACGTAGGCGCGGAGGAAGCCGGGGAAGGTGATCACCTTGCCGGAGGTCTGGAAGGTAGCGGTGCCACGCTCGCCAGTGTCGGCCTGTAGTCGAACCTGGGTGCGGACGCCGGTGGCGTCCTTCATCTGGGAGGCGACGGTACGCATCCAGACCAGTTCGTAGAGGCGGAGCGCGTCTGCATCGAGTTCACGTCGGAGCGAGTCTGGCGTGCGGAAGATCTCACCGGCTGGCCGGATCGCCTCGTGTGCCTCCTGTGCGCCCTTGGCCTTGGAGGTGTAGCGGCGCGGCTTATCGGGGATGTACTCGGCGCCGTACAGCTCGGTCGCCTGACGGCGGGCGGCGTTGATCGCCTGCTCCGACAGGTTGGGCGAGTCGGTGCGCATG
Source organism: Dehalococcoidia bacterium (assembly GCA_018700215.1). Taxonomy (GTDB): domain Bacteria; phylum Chloroflexota; class Dehalococcoidia; order UBA2979; family UBA2979; genus JABIST01. The sequence goes on from JABIST010000178.1 coordinate 9,962, forward strand.
TAGGTGATGTAGCCGTTCTCATAGAGGCGCTGCGCTACCTGCATGGTGCGCTGGGCACTGTAGCGGAGCTTGCGACCTGACTCCTGCTGGAGGGTGGAGGTGATGAATGGTGCCGGTGCGCGCTGCGTGTAGGGGCGCTCCTGCACTTCGGCGACGGTGAAGGTGGCGGATTCCAGCGCCGTGGAGACGGCGGTGGCGGACGTGCCATCGAGCAGGGCGACGGATGAGCCGTCGGCGAGCACGCCGGTCTCGGGGTCGAAGTCACGTCCGGTTGCGAGGCGGCGGCCATCGAGCTCGATCATGCGGGTGAGGACGGTCTCGGAGCGGCCATCGCGGGTGGCGAGGATCGCCTCGACATCCCAGTAGCCGGCGGAGTGGAAGCGCATGCGCTGGCGCTCGCGCTCGACGACGACTCGGACGGCGACGGACTGCACGCGACCCGCGGAGAGGCGCGGCTTCACCTTGCGCCAGAGCACCGGTGAGACCTCGTAGCCGACGAGTCGATCGAGGATGCGGCGGGTCTCCTGGGCCTGGACGAGCTGGAGATCGACCTCGCGGGGCTGCGCCAGCGCTTCCTCGATGGCATCGCGGGTGATCTCGTGGAAGACCATGCGATAGACGGGGATCTTGGGCTTGAGCACCTCGAGCAGGTGCCAGGCGATGGCCTCACCTTCGCGGTCTTCATCAGTGGCGAGGTAGAGCTCGTCTACTTCCTTGAGTGCCTTCTTGAGGGCGGTGACGGTCTTGGTCTTGTCCGGCGGGATGACGTAGAGCGGTTCGAAGTTGCGCTCGATATCCACGCCAAGGCGCGCCCACTTCTCTTTTGCGTACTTCTTCGGGATCTGGGCGGCTGAGGAGGGCAGATCGCGGATGTGCCCGACCGAGGATTCCACGATGTATTCGGGGCCGAGGAACTGGCCGATGGTTCGCGCCTTCGCGGGCGACTCGACGATGACCAAGCGTTTCACGCTCCCGGTGGAGCGTGGCTGGTCTACTTCGGCGGCTGGGGAATCCGTCGTCAATTCAGCGCTCGCTCTCCGGCGACTCCGGGCTGTTCGGCCACGGATTCTGCTTCGTAATTAGTCAACTCTTCGCGCACTCGGACATATTGCATGCCACCAACGTCGCGCGCCAAGCCCTTCAATTCAAGCATTGTGAGGGTGCCTGAGACCACCGAGGCGGCGAGACCGCTGTTCCGAACGACCTCATCGACGTGTCTCGGCTCCCTGGTGAGGGCGCCGATGACGGCGCGCTCCTCGTCACTCTCAGGCGGCGCGGCACGACCGAAATCGAGCTGCGCGCCGAGCATTGTGAGGTTCAGCGCCTCGAGGATGTCTTCGGTGCGACGGACGGGTGTGGCGCCGTCTCGGATGAGCGAGAGCGGGCCTTCGGACTGTGGCGAGAAGATTGAGCCGGGGACTGCGAAGACCTCGCGATCTTGTTCCATGGAGGTGCGTGCGGTGATCATCGAGCCGCTCTTGTAGCTGCCCTCGACGACGAGGGTGCCGAGGGCGAGGCCGGAGAGGATGCGGTTACGCCGCGGGAAATACTCGGCGCGTGGCCGAGTGCCCAACGGATAGTCCGAGACCAATGCGCCTTGTTCCACGATTCGCTCCGCGAGCCGCCGATTCTCCGGCGGGTAAACCTCATCGAGTCCATTCGCGAGGACGGCGATGGTGCGTCCGCCGGCATCGAGCGCAGTGTGGTGAGCGACGGTGTCGATCCCACGCGCGAGTCCGGAGACGACGGTGACGCGGTGCTGAGCGAGGCCCTGCACCAGCTCTGTCGCTGCCTGGCGGCCGTAGGCGGTTGCCCGCCTGGTGCCGACGACGGCGACGCTCCAATCGTCCTCTGCTAACCAAGAGCCTTTCAGGTAGAGCACTGGTGGCGCATCAGGGATTTCACGCAACCGCTCCGGATAGCGCGGATCCGGGCGGGCAATGGCAGTGACCCCAGCCTCGGCAAGTTGCTCCAGTACCTCGGACGGCACGAGTTCGGCGCGGGTGCGGAGCAGGGCCTGGGTGGTGGTGGCGTCCAGGCCCGCGGCGGCCAGATCTTCGGCGGATGCGTTCCAGGCGGCCTCCATTGAGGGGAAGCCGGCCTCGAGGATGCCGAACCGCACGCTGCCGAGGCGGTGGACGCGGTGGAGCGCTGCCCAGAATCGTAGCTCATTTGTTCTGAATTGTTCCATGAGCCGATAGCATACGCGATCGATGCAAGTTCGCAACCGTTAGGGACCGGTTAGACCGCTTCGACGGGCTCCGGCTCGGCAGTGGCGGCGAGCTGGACGACGCGCACCTTCTTGATGCGACGCCCGAGGACGGAGAGCACGCGGAGCCGCAGGCCATCCGGGTCTTCGTCGCCGTCGGTGGTGCGGGTGAGCACCTCATCGCCGGGGGAGGCGAGACGACCAAGCAGGCTGAAGATGAGGCCGCCGACCGTGTCGAAGTCGTCCGACTCGATGGAGGTGGCGAAGATTTCGTTCAATTCGTCGATGGTCATGCGGGCGTCGACGATCGCTTCGCCGTCGGCGACGTGCTCGACCTCGAGTTCTTCGACGTCGTACTCGTCGCTGATTTCGCCGACGATCTCTTCGATCAGGTCCTCGACGCTGACGACGCCGGCAGTGCCGCCGTACTCATCGACGGCAATGGCGAGGTGGACCTGGTCACGGCGGAGGTCTGCGAGCAGCTCATCGGCGCGCTTGGTCTCTGGGACGAAGTAGGCGGGGCGACAGATGTCGCTGAGCTTCGGGGTGACGTCGCCGGTGCGGAGGTAGGCGAGGAGGTCTTTGGCGTAGATGACGCCGGCGATCGTATCGAGTGATTCGTCGTAGAGCGGGATTCGGCTGTAGCCGGACTCGCCGATGATCTTCATCACGTCACCGATCGAGGCCGCGGTGGAGACGCCGATCAGGTCAGTGCGTGGGGTCATCAGCTCGCGGACGGTCTGTTGGGTCATGTCGATCACGCCGCGCATCATGCGGCGTTGTTCGGTCATCGATGGCTCTTCCCCAGCCTCGGCGCCCTCGAGCAGGCCGGCTAGCTCCTCGGCGGGATCGACCTCAAGGAGGGCGTCGCTACGACCGGCGAGGCGGACGAGCAGGTTGACGGGTGCGTTGGCGAGCCAGGCGACGGGCGTGAAGCCGCTTTGTAGTGCACGGATTGGCCAGGAGAGGCGCAGGCCCCAGCGTTCCGGGTTGAGCAGCACGATTGAGCGGGTGGTCTGGCGCACGAATGCGACGAAGGTGAAGGAGACGGCTGCCGCCAAGATTACCGAGCCGATGGTGACCTGAGAGCCTTCCAGCAGCGCAAAGGTGAAGGTGGACGTGCTGACCACAATGATGGCGGTGGTGGCGATGCTGAGGGTGCGCAGGATGCGTTGGCGTTGCTGCACGTAGCTGAGGAGCAAGGCTCCGAGGCCATTCGGGTGTTCGGCACGGATTCGCCCGCGCGACAGCGCACTGACGCCCGCTTCAGCGGCGGCGATGAGGACCAGGAGGACTGTCGTCACGAGCAATGTCGCGACGACGATGAATAAGCTGCTATCCAAAAGGTTGCAGGCGCCGCGGTGGGGTCATTCGGCGCCGGTTCTATCTCCCTCGTTCGAACGGATACGTGCTGGCACCCCCAGCACCTGTGCTCCGGGCGGTACGTCGTGTGTGACGACGGATCCCGCTCCGGTGCTTGCTCCCGTTCCAACCACTACTGGTGCGATTAAGACGGAGTTCACTCCGATAAATGCACCGTCACCGATTTCCGTCCGGTGCTTCTGAACGCCATCGTAGTTGGCGGTGACCGTTCCTGCACCAATGTTGACAGCATGCCCGATCTTGGCGTCGCCCACATAGGAGAAATGCCCGATACGAGTGCCTTCGCCGATTTGCGACGCTTTCAGCTCGACGTAGTTGCCGAGGTGCACGTCGCGCTCGATTACGGTTTCGGGGCGCAGGTGGCAGTACGGGCCGATCGAGACGTCGTCGCCGATCCGCGAGCCCTCGATGGTTGAACTGCCGATTTCGGTGCGGTCGCCGACTGTGCTGTCGCGGAGCACGGCGCTTGGGCCGATCCGGCAGCCGCTGCCGATGGTGGTGCTGCCGAGGAGATGGACGCCGGGGAGGATCGTTGTGTCCTCGCCGACTTCGACTCCAGCGTCGATGTAGGTGGTGGCGGGGTCCACGAGGGTGACGCCGCTGAGCATGAGCTGTTCGCGAACGCGGTCACGCATCATCATCTCGGCGGTGGCGAGTTCGATTCGATCGTTGACCTGCTGCACCTCGGTGGCGTCGGGCAGCTCGTGCGTGGCGATGTCGCCACCGGAGTTGGCGGCGTCAGCCACGATGTCGGTGAGATACAGCTCGCCGCTGGGGCTGGGCATGAGGGAGTTGAGGGCGGACCAGAGCCAGTCAGCGCGAGCTGCGTAGATACCGACGTTGATTTCGGGGGTGGCGCGGGTCTCTTCGTCGGCCTCGGTCTCCTCGACGATTGCCTGCACGCGGTCGTGGCTGCGCAGCACACGTCCGTAGCCGGTTGGGTCATCGAGGTTGGCGGTGACGAAGCTGAGCAGGGCTTTGGTTTCGAGGTGGGTGGTGGCGGTCTCAAGGAGGGTATCGGCGGTGAGGAGGGGGAGATCGCCGTTCATGATCGCGATGTGCGATGAGCCCTCGGCGGCTTGCTGAGCGGCGAGCGCGGCGTGGCCGGTGCCGAGTGGTTCGCTCTGGATGGCGACGACGACATCCGGACCGGCGGCCTCGGCGATGCCTTCGGCATCGGGGCTGAGCACGAGCACGATGCGACCGAAACCGGCTTCGCGGGCGGCGTTGGCCACGTGGCGGATCATCGGGAGGCCGGCAACCGGGTGGAGCACCTTCGGCAGCGACGAACGCATGCGGGTGCCACGGCCTGCCGCGAGGATGACGGCGGTCCAGTCCTGGAATGGAGCGGGGGCGCTGGTGTTCAGATCTGGATCGGGCGAGGTCAAGGGCGACTCATTCGCTGGTACGGGAGTTGTGTCACGCTGGTGTTCACTCCACTGTCAGAGGTGGTTGGGCATCGCCGAGTGGCGTGCTGAAAATTGACCACCTCTCAAGGGGCATTCTACCCTAGCGGTGCGGCCGTTGACCGGTGCGTTCCCGGTATCTCCCCCCTTGAACCGGCTGGGTAATGTCTGAGCGAGTGACTCTGAACGTGGACGAGGAACTCGGGCGGGCTGCGGAGGGCTGCATCCTTGACGGTCGATGAGCTGCGACGAGCGTTTCTCGAGTTCTTCGAGGAGCGAGGGCATCGACGTATTCCGTCGTCCTCGCTGGTACCTCATGGCGATCCCACCTTGCTGTTTACGACAGCGGGGATGGTGCAATTCAAGCCCTATTTCATGGGCCTTGAAGATCCGCCGGCCCCGCGATTGACCTCGATCCAGCGGTGTTTCCGCACGACCGATGTGGAAGAGGTGGGTGACGAGAACCATCTGACGTTGTTCGAGATGCTGGGCAACTTTTCGGTGGGTGACTACTTCAAGCCTGAGGCAGTGGACTGGGCGTGGGAGTTCTTGACCGAGGTGTTGGGGATCGACGGCGACCGGCTGATCGCGACGGTCTACACGGATGACGATGAGGCGTTCGAGCTGTGGCGGGCGAAGGGGATTCGCGAAGACCGGATTCTGCGCTACACGGCTGAGCAGGGAAATTACTGGGGCCCGCCGGGCGATAGCGGTCCGTGCGGCCCGTGTTCGGAGCTGCACTACGATTTCGGTTCACCGACGGACCCGGGCCCGGATTACGACTTCGACGCGGATCATCCGGCGCTGGAGAGCGGGCGCTTCCTGGAGATCTGGAACCTGGTCTTCATGACCTACTACCAGCAGGAGGATGGCAGCCGCGAATTGCTGCCGGCGGCGAACATCGATACGGGCGCGGGCCTGGAGCGGTTGGCCGCGGTGTTGCAGGGCAAGCGCAGCGCGCACGAGACGGACGAGCTGCGCACGATCATCGGCGCAGCAGAGGCTGCCTCTGGGCGGCACTACGACCCGGACGAGAACCCCGAGGTGACGCGCGCGTTGCGAGTGATCTCCGAGCATGCACGGGCGATCGCCTTCCTGGTGACCGACGGGGTGCTGCCGAGCAACGAGGGGCGCGGCTACGTGCTGCGTCGGGTGCTGCGGCGGGCGGTCTACTTCGGACATCAGCTTGGGATTCGGAAGCCGTTTCTTGCGGACATTGTTGGCGCGGCAGTGGATGCGTCCGCGAACGCGAACCTGGAACTGGCGGAGCAGCGCGATTTCATCGTGCGTGTGGCTGAGGTGGAGGAGTCGCGGTTCCAGCAGACGCTTGCGCGCGGTCTGGAGCTGCTGGACGACGTGATCGCGCGCGAACAAGCGACGAAGCGTGTTCCCGGGCGCGACATGTTCACGCTGTACGACACGCACGGCCTCCCGCCGGAGCTGACGCGGGAGGTTGCCGAGGAGCACGGTTTCGAGGTGGACGAGGCGGGCTTCGAGTCGGAGATGGCCGCGCAACGCGAACGGTCACGAGGTGAAGAGAGCTTCCTGGCAGCCGAAGATCAGCGCGCGGCGCGATACGCGGCGCTGGGCGTGGAGTCGCAGTTCAGCGGGTACGAGGGCCTGACCGGCCAGTCCACGGTGACGCTGCTGATGCGCGACGCCGCGATGGTCGAGCGGATCGAAGTTGGCGAAGCGGCGGAACTTGTACTGGCTGCTTCGTCGTTCTATCCAGAGGGGGGCGGCCAGATTGGTGATCGCGGCGAGATCGTGACGCCAGGCGGGCGCTTCCAGGTAGAGGACACGAGACGTTTTGGGGATGCCATTGTGCACATTGGCCAGGTGATCGAGGGTGCGATCGCGACGGACGAGACGGCCGAGTCTCGGGTTGATGTCGAGTTCCGTCTCGGTTCGATGCGGAACCACACGGCGACGCATCTGTTGCACGCCGCGCTGCGGAAGCAGTTGGGGACACATGTGCGGCAGGCGGGCTCCTACGTGGGGCCCGACCGCCTGCGGTTTGACTACACGCACCCGGAGTCACCGACCGCGGAGGAGCTGCGGGTGATTCAGCGGCTGGTGAACGAGAAGGTACGAGAAGACATCCAGCGGGAGACGCTGGTGTTGCCGTACGACGAGGCCGTGCAGCGAGGTGCGATCGCCTTCTTCGAAGACAAGTACACCGATGAGGTGCGGGTGGTGGAGTACTGCGAGGCACACGGGCACGGCGAGCAGCACTCACCCCAGTGTTTCAGCCGCGAGTTTTGCGGTGGCACGCACCTGCACTCGACGGGTCAGATTGGCCAGCTACAGATTGTTTCGGACACGAGCGTGGGCGCTGGCCTGCGGCGCATCGAAGCGGTGACGGGGCCGGAGGCGGACCGGTTCGTCGAAGAGCGGCTTGATGCGCTGGACGAATTGGCTCAGCGGTTCAAGGTGCCTGCGGTAGAAGTGGTGGAGCGAGTCAACGCGCTGGAAGAGCAGCTTGCGGTGGAGCGGAAGCGAGCGGCTCAGGCGTCTCTGCAGTCGTCCGCGGGCCAAGCCGATGAGCTGGCAGACGCTGCCGAGGCGATTGACGAATCGCATCTGGTGATCGCGCGGGTGGAGGTGGACTCCGCCGAGGCGTTGCGCCCGATGGTGGACCGGCTGCGTCAGCGGCTGGGCAGCGTGTTCGTGACGCTGGCGGCCGAGATTGATGGGCGTCCGATGTTCATCGCCGCATCGACCGACGATCTGGTGGAGCGTGGGTTGCGCGCGGATGAGGTGGTCCGTGCGGCGGCACAGCTGACCGGTGGTGGCGGTGGCGGGCGGCCGCAGCTTGCTCAGGCCGGCGGAAACGACGCATCCAAGATTGATGAAGCACTGGAGGTGGCGAGAGCTGCTGCCCGGGAGCGAATGGGCGGGGAGTAGCCGCCGTGGATCAGCTTCTCGACATCTTGCGTCGCGTCGGAGAGCGGCTCTGGTCGCCGGTGGTCGATCTCTGGGACGACCTGCGACGCGCGCGATCGCGACCGCTCGATCCTTCGACGCCGGCACCGACGGTAGACGATTCGGACCAGGCAACGGTTGTCGTGTCCGCGATGGACGACGTGCTGGCGGTGGTGGAGCGGATCGAAGCGACTGGCGCGAGCGAGGTGATCCTGCGTGTGCCACGGGAGGCGCGAGCGCTACGCGATCCGGCAGCATGGCCACACATCGCAGCGGTGGCCAAGCGGAACTCGATGGCGCTGGGCGTGGTCACTCCGCGCGGCGATGTGCGCAGCCACGCGCGTCAGAATGGATTGCATGCGGCGGGATCGACCGGGAAGGTCACCCGTGCTCCGCACCATCAGATGGCGCTGGGCGATCGCACGTTCTACTTGCCTCGGCTCCCGCTGGGGGGGCTGATCCGCACGGCATTGTTGGTTGTGGGGACCTACGCGCTGGTGATCATTGGCTGCAGCACGATCCCGTCTGCGGAGATCGTGATTGTGCCGGCTTCGGAGGAGACGACCGTTTCTGAGCGGGTGCGGCTGAATCCTGTGGCGGATGACCCGGACCTTGAGCTGGGCGTGGCGCCAGCGATGACATTCCGCCACACATTCACCACCACGTTGGCGGCCCTGACGACGGGCGAAGTTGACGTCCCGGATGAGCGGGCGACCGTGGTGCTGCAATTTTTCAACCCGGCCGAGGCA
>JABIST010000106.1 GCA_018700215.1 Dehalococcoidia bacterium
CAGGACACGAGGCCGTGCCGCGCGCACTGTTGTTCCGCTACTACAAGCGAATCGTCGCCCACCTGATGAACCTGTTGTCAGCCGTGGTGATGCCACTCGACCGACTCGACTACTTCGATGAGGAGCGAGTGCGGCCCTGATCCGGCTTCAGTTCCGAGCGCGCGATTTCAACTCAGGTGTCTGCGAACCGCACACACATTGACATTCGGCTTCACGTTCATGATAGTTCCTTGATTCGGTGCGACCCGCACGGGGAGTCACCATGACGAGGGGACCTCATGGACTGGAACGATAATCCCGAGCAGGCCGTATTTCGCGCGGATGTCCGCGGAATGGTCGAATCTGACCTCCCCGCTCGCTACCGCGAGACGGGCGACGAGGAATACAACGGCTGGCAAGGCGATCGAAAGTCCGACGACACCGACGTTCGCCAGGCGGCGATCGACTGGGCGGACGCGCTTGCAACCCGTGGTTGGGTGGCCCCGCACTGGCCGGCGGAGTACGGCGGCGCCGGTCTCTCACCAATGGAGCAGTTCATCTTCAAGCAGGAGATGACCTCGTCTGGCGCGCCGGCGGTCGGCGGCATGGGCGTCCAGATGTTGGGCCCCACCCTGATCGTCCACGGCAGCGACGAACAGAAGGCCGAACATCTCCCGAAGATCCTCTCCGGAGATGTGGCCTGGTGTCAGGGCTACTCGGAGCCAGGCTCGGGGTCAGACCTCGCATCGCTCCAGACCCGCGCCGAGCGCGACGGCGATGAGTATGTGATTAACGGACAGAAGATCTGGACCTCGGGCGCTCACAACGCCGACTGGATGTTCGCACTGGTGCGAACGGACCCAGAAGCGCCGAAGCACCGCGGCATCTCCTTCATCCTGATGGACCGACACACCCCGGGCATTTCGCTCCGCCCGCTGATCAACATGGCCGACCGACACGGCTTCAACGAGACGTTCTTCGAGGATGTGCGAGTCCCCGCGGCCAACGTCGTCGGTGAGCTGAACCGCGGCTGGTACGTCGGCGCATCGCTGCTCGACTTCGAGCGATCCAACATCCAGGGCGCGATGGCCGCGCGGCGCACGATCGCGGAGATGGTCGACTACGTCACAAGCGACGAGGGTAAGGACAAGTCCCGCCTGGACCAGTCTGACTCGCTGCGGCACGAGCTGGCCGAGGACTTCATCGAAAGCGAAGTGCTCTACAACTTCTCCTTCCGCATCATCTCGATGCAGAACTCAGGCCTGATTCCGAACTACGAGGCGTCGACCGCGAAGATGTACGCATCCGAGCTGATGCAGCGCCTCGCGCGCACTGGGACCAAGGTGTTCGGGCTCGCATCAAATATCTGGGACAACGAAAGCGAGTACGCGCCGATGAAGGCGCGGTTCACCCGCTCCTACGTCTCCAGCATCTCCGGCACGATCGCCGGCGGCACAAGCGAGATCCAGCGCAACGTGATCGCAACCCGCGGACTGGGTCTCCCTCGAGGGTAGACACACCTCGGTCGGTTACGAGTACACGAAGAAGGCCCGCCATTCGGCGGGCCTTCTTGCTATTGCTGCTAGTCCCACGCCCGCGCGGGCGCCAGGCGTGTGACGCTACTCGTGGAACTCGACCACGCTACCGTCGTCCGGCATCCAGTCCAGCAGGCCGGCTGAACCGGTGCTCTGGGCGCCGTCCCGCGTCTCCGCGGAGAAGGTGATGGCGGCATCGCTCAGCGGGCCCTTACGCCCCAACTCCTTCAGGCTGAACTCGAAGCTGATCGCGTTCTCCGACAGGCTCACGTTCAGGCTCCTCATCCCAGTCGTATCACCGTTGCGGTACCTCACCAGCTTCTCGTTCGACTGCCCGACGAGCCCGAGGCGCAGTCGGTACTGGATGTCGCCCAGCAGCGGATCGGGGATGCCGAACTCGTCAGCGATATCCCCCGCCATGTAGAGCGTGATCGTCATCGAGTCGCCTTCGATGCTCGCCGTGCATCCGCGGATGTCCGCGTGTAGCTCATTGATCGTTGCATCGGGCAGGAACACATCTCTCGGGTCACCACACGCGTACACATTCGTCGTGTCGAAGCCCGTCGCGCCAACGCCATCGACGATCCGCAGCGTCGCCTCGAACGAGCCGCCCGCGGCGTAGAGGTGATCCACCATGAACGTCCCGGGCTCGCTCCCCGGCAGGATCAGGTCGTCGAGGTTGCCGCTCAACGTCGCTCCATCACCGAAGGTCCACAGGAATCGTGCTGGTTGCACTAGATCGCCGTAGCCCGAGATCGTACCCGTGAACAACACCGGCTCGGTCGCCGTTGCGAACTGGTCCGGCCCCGCATCCACATCGATGAACTGCAGCAGGTAACCCTTCGCCGAATAGGTGGCGATGTTTCCGGCGGCGTCCACCACGTGGACTACGAACTCGTCCTCCGGATCGAAGTCCGTCAACTCCGACTGGGAGCCGACCCCGAGGAGGCGTTCGCAGCCCTCTCTTTGCGCGTCGGAAGTCCCGACCTCGACATCGCGATCACCGGGATCATCATCCAGCGAACCGTGGGCGGCAATCTTTCCGAGATTCTGAGCAGTGTCAGTACGACAGTCGACGAACGCTTGAAGCTGCATCGCGAGATCGCAGTTCTGACGTCGCGTCAAAAGTTCACCGGCAATCTGATCGCAATGATGCCGGTGCTCGTCGCGATGGCCTTCATCTTCCTCAACCCGGAGCTTGGCGACCTGCTACTCGACACCACTGCCGGACGCATCGCCCTCGGAATTGGCCTCACCTTCGAGGTGATCGGCATCGTTGCGATTCGCAAACTCGCTGAGATCGAAGTCTAGGAGCCGGCATGCTACCTCTGATCGCGCTGCTCATCTTCGGCTCCGCCGCGCTCCTCGCGTTCGAGCTGATGCGCCCGAAGGTCGACCCAATCCGCCGTCGCGTGCAGGTGCAGCATCGGAATACCGAAGAATCGACGCTCCCTTCCCGAGTCGAGGGGAGCGCGTTTCAGCGGCTGATCTCGCCGGCCTTCTCAAGGCTCGGACGTCTCCTCGCCAGTCTGCTCCCCACCCACTGGATTCGAGGTATCGATCACATGCTGGTGATGGCAGACCGACCGTGGTCATTGCCGAGCTTCCTCGCCGTCTGGCTGTTCTCGATCCTGGGCGGTGGCTTCCTGGCCCTCTACATCTCGCTCTCAGCCAACCTGTCCGGGCTGCAACTGTTCGTAATCGTCCTCTTCACGATCTCACTCGCCGCGCTGATCCCCTACAGCCGTCTGCGATCGAAGGCGGGCTATCGAAGAAAGGCGATCGTTCGCGCACTGCCGGATGCGATGGACCTCTTGGTCACCAGCGTGGAGGCAGGAATGGGGGTGGACGCCGCGTTCGCTCTGGTCGCAGAGAAGTCCGCTGGCCCGCTCTCGGATGCATTCGCGCTCTACCTCAAGCAGGTAGGCCTGGGACGTCCGCGCCGAGAGGCGCTGGTGCACATTGCCGATGAGACAGGCGTGTCGGATCTCGTTGAGATCGCGCACAACATCAACCAGGGCGAGGACCTCGGTACGCCCATCAGTGACGTCTTGCGACGCCAGTCCGAGGAATTGCGGGCACAGCGCCGCCAACGCGCCGAATTGGCCGCGCAGAAAGCTCCCGTCAAGATGACGATTCCGCTGGCCCTCTGCTTCTTGCCGGCGATGGGCGCGGTGGTGGTGGTCCCGTCCATGCTCAATCTCTTTCGCTTCATCGG
>JABIST010000436.1 GCA_018700215.1 Dehalococcoidia bacterium
CTGCTGCCACAGGCCGCCGCCCGGCGGTGCTGCCGCGGCGTTACCTGGATGCTCGCGCGGAGGCGAAACGTGACGCACAAGCCCTGGCTCATCGTTCTCTCGCTCATCGCAGCGCTCGCCGTTGGCTGTGGTTACACGTCGTCGTCCGCCGCCGATGCCTCGCCAGCTGCTACCGACACATCCACTGCGACCGCCACCACCGAAGTCACTGCAACGCCGGAACCCACGGCCACACCCATCGTCTTCCATTCGATTCGCGAGACGCCCGAGCGCCAGCTCCTGATCGCCGCGACCGCCAACACCACCGAACTCCCCGCCTACCGCTTCGAGTCAGAACTCACCATCAGCCGCCTCGCCACCCTCCCGGTCAACGTCCCCTCGGTCTCCTTCACCATCACCGGAGCCGTCGACTCGATCGCCGATCGCACTGAATTGACGTTCGACTTCAGCGACCTGATCGCCGCGCTCGCCAGTGGAGCTGGCGATGAGCAGGCGGTAGGCATCCTCGAAGCAATCTTCGGAACCGAGCCGCTCGAGTTCCGACACATCGATGGCATCGCCTACCTCAGTGGCCCCCTCATCCACGCACTGATCGACGTCCCCACAAACTGGATCAGCTTCCCCGCCGAACTGGACCAGAGTGCGCGGTCCATCGGCTCACTCAGCTTCGGCCAGTTCAACTCGCAGCAAGACATCCTCGCCCTCCTTGATCAGGTCTACGGCGTCGACGAGATCGGCAGCGAGGATCTGCGCGGCATCGCCACCACCCACTACAGCGGCGTCATCAGCCTCGCCACGCTGCTCACCCACCTGCACCCAGATGAACTCACCCAGATCGAAGCGGACCTCGACATCACCCTCGCTGAACACCTCGGCGACACCCCGCTCGACATCTGGATCGACGACGAAGGCATCATCCGCCGCATCCTCCTCGTCACCGACTTCTCCAACTACGGCGGCGTCGGCCGCTACACCGAAGAAGCCGTCGGCGCGATCACACTCCGCCACGAGATCTACGACATCGGCGAAGCGATCCTGATCGAATACCCGCCGTTCTACGACATCACCCCGGTCAACGACACCTTCCTCGAGGGTGCCGCCGCCCTCGGCAGCGAAGCCCCCGCCAGCTAGCCCCTCCGCGCTGCGAGCGCGATCTAGGCCGTCCGCGTCAGCTCCTGAAACATCTCGTCCATCTGCGCCGCCGAGTACGGCATCCCGTTCTCCAGCCACCACGTAGCGAACGCCATCAGCGACCCGGCCAGGAATCCAGCTCGCGCATCCACTGGCACCGCGTGACGCTCACCCTGCCGCTCACGCCGCCTCAGCTCCTCGCCAATGTGCTCCAGCAGCGCCGAGTGAACCGCCTCCTCCGCCAGCGCGATCCCCCGACTCCCGATCATCGCCCGGAACTCCTCGTGATGCTCCGCGATGTGTTCGAACAGCGGCAGGCTGGCAACCACCGATTCGGTGAGCGCGCGGTCCGAGCCCAGCGCCCATCCCATCTGCTCCTGCAGCGGTCCGAGCTGACTCATCATCAGATCGTCCTTGGTGTCGTAATGCGCATAGAACGTCGAACGCCCCACATCGGCGCGGTCGATCAGGTCCTGCACAGTGACCCGGTCATAGCCCTTCTCCACGATCAGCTCGTTCAGCGCGTCTTTCAGCCGCTGCTTCGTCCGTCGAACGCGCCGGTCTTCCGTCGCCTGCTCCGCCATGCCTGCTCCCGATGTCCTGAACACTCCGCGGGCTCTGTTCAGTAACGAACGATCCGCCGAATTCGCTCTTCTCGACCCGCGCCGATTCCCGCATGCTGTTTATCGAACACATTGTCCGATATCGAACTCAGTGTCCTGCTTTCCCAGGCCGATTGCAAACGAAGGTCCGAGGTCTCAGCGTGACAGCTTCCACTTCCTCCCACACCGGCTCAATCAACCTCACCAACGCCACGAGGGCGTACGACACCGCCGGTGCCCCCTTCCTCGCCGTCCAGCAAGTCGACCTCGAAATCCCCGCCGGCCAATTCGTCGCCATCGCCGGCAAGTCCGGCAGCGGCAAGTCCACGCTGCTCAACCTGATCGCCGGGATCGATCGCCCCACCTCCGGCGCCGTCCACATCGGCGGTGTCGACCTCGCACCGCTCAGCGAGGACCAGCTCGCCGCCTGGCGTGGGCGCAACGTCGGCGTCGTCTTCCAGTTCCACCAGCTCATGCCCGCGCTCACCGTCGCCGAGAACGTCATGCTCCCCATGGACTTCTGCGGCGTGTACCCCTCCTCAGAGCGCCGCCGCATCGCAGACCAACTGCTCGCGCTCGTCGGCATCCAGGATCAGGCTCACAAATTCCCCGCCGCCCTCTCCGGCGGCCAACGCCAACGCGCCGCCATCGCCCGAGCGCTCGCCAACGACCCGCCCATCCTCGTCGCCGACGAGCCCACCGGCAGCCTCGATTCCCAGGCCGCCGAGGTGGTGATCGACCTGCTCCGCGCCCAATCCGCCGCCGGCAAGACCGTCGTCATCGTCACCCACGACCGCGACATCGCCGCCGTCGCGGACCGCGTCATCACCATCGCCGACGGTCAGATCGCCGAGGACACAGCGCCCACCGCCTGGGTTCCGATCGAGGCCACCGGTGCCTAGCGCAAGCATCCGTCAGTTCGCCGCCCCTCGTTGGCGCAAGACGCTGCGCGATCTCACCGCCTCCAAAGGTCGAAGCCTGCTCGTCGTCGCTGCAATCGCGGTCGGCGTCTTCGCGATCGGCTCGGTGCTCGCCTCCTACTCGATCCTCACGCGCGAGATGGACGCCAGCTACCTCGCGACGAACCCCGCCTCCGCCGTACTCACCCTCGACGAGGTCAGCGACGAACTCGTCGCCGCCGTCATCCAGCGTCCCGAGTTCGAGACTGCCGAGGCACGTCGCGAACTTTCGCTTCGCATCGACAACGGAGACGGCGAGCTGCGCGACATGCGCCTGATCGTCGTCCGCAACTTCGACGCGATCCGCGTCGCCCGTGTCACCTCCGAGGACGGCGCCTGGCCACCAGCCTCCGACGAGATCCTGATCGAACGCGCCGCGCTCATCGAGGTCGGTGTCCGCACCGGCGACCGTGTCACGCTGGTGGCAGCCGAAGGCGGCACCGCTACCTTCACCGTCGCCGGCACCGCCTACGATCCCGGCCAGACCCCCGCCTGGATCGAGGGTCGCGGCCTCGGCTACGTCACGCCTGCCGGACTCGCCCGGCTCGGCCTCGCGCCCACGCTCGATCAACTCCTCGTCGTCGCCACCGACTCGAGAGCCAGCATCGAGCAGCTGCGCTTGCTCGCGCGCGACCTCGCCACAGATCTCGAAGCGCAAGGCATCTCGGTCCGCCAGGTCGACGTCCCGACACCCGGCGAGCACCCCAACAGCGAAGTCATGGGCACGCTGCTGTTCCTGCTCGGAGCCTTCGGCGTGCTCGCACTCGTGCTCAGCGCATTGCTCGTCTCCACCGTCGTCGCCGCGCTCGTGGGCCGCGAGCTGCAGCAGATCGCGATCATGAAGACCATCGGCGGCCGCACGCGGCAGATCGCGGCGATCTACCTCGCGGGTGTCGTCGCACTCGGTGCCGTCGCGCTCGTCGTCGGGCTGCCGCTTGGCATCATGGCGGGCCGCACCTACGCCAGCTTCATCGCCGGCCGCCTCAACTTCGATATCGCCAGCTACCGCGTCGACTACTGGGTCTACCTGCTGCAGATCGCGGCCGCCCTGCTCGTCCCGGCGCTCGCTGCCCTGCTCCCCGTCCTCCGAGGCAGCCGCATCACTGTCCATGATGGCCTCGATGAGATCCCGGCGGCCGACGCCACCGCGTCCCCGGCGGCCATCCGCCTGCTCGCCCGCCTGGGAGGACTCCCTCGCCCGGTCCTGCTCGGCCTCCGCAACGCCGTCCGTCGCCAGGGACGCCTCGCGCTCACGGTCCTGTCGCTCGCGTTCGGTGGCGCCGTCTTCATGGTCGCCCTCAATGTCGGCGCCGGCTGGAACCGTACGATCGATACCGAGTTCGACTCTCGCGGATTTGATGTCCAACTCCAGCTCACACCGTCCGAGGACACCCCGACGCTCAGCGCCTCCGACCTCCCCGGCGCCGCAACCCTCGAACTGTGGCGCTCAACCGAAGCCACGCTCAGCGACGACAGCAGCGTCGATGGCCCTCCCCTCGTCCTGCTCGCGCCGCCTGCAGGCTCCTCGATGGCTCGCTATCCGCTGATCGAGGGACGGCGACTGCTCCCCGGCGATACCAACGCGATCGTGATCAACCACGGCCTCGTCGAGACCCGCCCCGACACTGCCGTCGGCAGTGCGCTCACGGCCAACATCGGCGGCCGCGATGCGTCCTTCGAGGTCGTCGGCATCGTCCGCCAGATCGCGGACCGCGGCATCGGCTACGTCAGCAGCACGCGCCTCGACGAACTGGCCACCGCAACCACCCTCGTGCTGGTCGATGCCGCCTTCGAAGTCGGCTCGCTCGACGAGCTGGCACGCAGCGCTGAGCGAGCCCTCGCCGTCGAGGGGTTCGAGCTGGCCGCGGCCAGCGCCGCCGACGATGAGCGCCAGGTCTACGACGACCACTGGATCTTGATCGTTGGAATGCTGATGGCGATGGCAGTCCTCGTCGCAGCCGTGGGCGGCATCGGCATGGCCTCCACCATGAGCCTCAACGTCATCGAACGCCGCCGCGAGATCGGCGTGATGCGCGCCGTCGGTGCCGGCACCTGGACCGTGCTCCAGGTCGTGCTTGTCGAAGGATTACTGGTTGGCGCCCTGAGCTGGCTCGTCGCCGTCGCGCTCTCGGTCCCGCTGACGCTGCTCGTCGGCAACGTCATCGGCAATCTGCTGATCCAGACACCGCTCGAACTCTCGCTCTCCCCCGCGGCCATCGCCATCTGGCTCGCCATCGTCACCGTCGTCGCCAGCATCGCCAGCGCGATCCCCGCGCTCGAAGCGTCCGAACTGCCCGTCCACCAGGTGCTCGCCTACGAGTAGGAGTTCTGGTGTCGGAACCAGTTGTAGTGGGGCGCGACGCGCCTCGGGAAAGGAACAATCAATGAGCAAGGCAAGGGTCATGCGCTACTCGGTCCTCAGTCTGATGATCGTCGGAGGGGCGGCAGGAGCAATCGCGCTGGTCGCGACCTTCGTCGCGATGCACGCGTAATGGCGGGCACACCATCGGGAGCGGAACAGCCCCGCGGTAGCCAAATGGCATTGCTGAAACGCCTCATCCCCAGCCGCTGGCGCGAACGCTGGGCGCTCGGTGCCGTGCTCTTCATGGCCGCCCACGTAGCGGTGCCCGCCGTGATCGCCCTCGTCGCCTACGTCGCGCTCCGGCTCTGACCGGGGAGCAACGATCCCTGACGCTTGGTCGCCCCGTCTGATCACCGTTACGCTCCTCACGAGGAGCATTCGATGACCAACGAGGGCGGTCTCGCCGACGATCTCGCGTTCCTGCGTAGCTATGACGACGCCACGTTGCGTCGCATCGAGGTCGTCTCGGACGCCCTCCTCGAACGCATCTTTCGCGCCGAGGCCAGCCAGCGTGCCCTGCTCGCGGCCAGGCTGCTCGGCGAGCTGAGCGAGGCAGCACAACGCCTCGCCGCCGTCTGCAACGCACTCCGCGATCGCAGCCGTCCCGTCGCCCGAGCGCTGCTCGCCCCGCTCCCAAACGCCGACGAATGGATCACCTTCAGCGAGGCGGTCTTCGAGGCACATCCGGAGGAGCTGGTCCGCGCGATGGTGCTCGACGAACGCGCAATCGACAGTGCCGACGAGCTGGCGCAGCTCCCGAACCTCGCTCGTCACGCCGCCGTGATCCGCGTCCACGAGGGCGGCCCGCCCACCACGCTGCTCGAAGCCGGCGACAGCCCCGCGCTCCGCCTCGTCGGCCGTGACCGCACCGGCGAACCGGCCGAGCTGCGACTCGCACTGACCGAGGCACGCGTCACCGCGTTCGCGGACGCCACCGGTCAGCTCGTCACGCTGGCCCGCGATTTCCTGATGACCCACATCGAACTGCGTGAAGAGACGCTCGAGCGTCACACCGACTAGCGGCCTGGGCCCGCACCCGTCTCAGCCTCGATGAAATCGAGCGCCGCCTCCGCCGCCCAGTACCGAGGTTCGCCGCGGTGCCAGAAGCCCACGTGACCACCGGACGAGGGGTATTCGATCCGCACCGGGTGCCCGACCGGCGTCTGATACGGCGCGAAACTCTCGACCGGCACGACTGGATCGTCCTTGGAAGCGAGGACCAGCGTCGGTGTCGTCACGCTGCCGAGCAGCGGCCCCGGGCTGGCCGCCGCGTAGTAATCCTCAACCGTCGTGTGCACCGTGCCGTGGATCGTGAAGAGCTGGTCGAACACGTACACCGACCGAATTCGCCACCACTCTGCCGCCGGTCCCTGCACCGGCCGCAGCACCCGTATTCGATCGACGAGCTGGCAGAGCGACCGCGTGTAGCGCAGGTGGTACAGCGTGTTCGACGCTCGCTGCATCGATTGACGCGTCGCTTCCAGATCTACCGGCGGGTTCACCGCGACGATCGCATCGGCCGCGCATTCGTCGCCGGCTTCGCCCGCGTGAAGCAGCACCTGTCCCGCCCCCAGCGAAAAGCTCACGACACCGAACGGCCGAGGTAGGCCCTCCACCTCCAGCGCCTCAAGCACTGCGCCGATGTCGTCGCTCTGCCCCGCGTTGTACAGCGTCGAGGCCAGCGCCTCGGTCCCGCCGCAGTTGCGCAGGTTCAGCCGCACCACGTCCCAGCCACGATCGAGCGCCTGCGTGGCGGACCGCCGCATGTAACGCGACTCCGCGTGGCCACCCAACCCGTGCACCAGCAGCACCGTCCCCTGCGCCGCCCGCCCCGACGTGCCACCCGCTGCCCAGTCCGACACCCGGTTCACGTGCACCTCTACCGAGGTCCCTGGCTCCACCTCGATCGTTCGCACCGTCGATCCAGGCACCGGCTCAGCCGCCAACAGCGCCGGCCACACCGTCTGCCGATGCCCGCCACGTAGCCATCGAGGCGGCTCGAACGGGCGTCGTGACGTCGACGCTCTGGGGGAGGGGCTGGCGGCTCGCTCGTCCATCGAGAATCATGATGGCACGAGGCCCAGTCACGAAGGACGGCGAGGCGAAGCGATGCGGTACATCATCTACGGCGCGGGCGGCATCGGCGGTGGCATCGGCGGCCGCCTCTTCCAGCACGGTCACGAGGTGATCCTGATCGCCCGTGGCGAACACCTCGCGCGCATCCTCAGCAACGGCCTCACCGTCCGCACCCCGGACGACACCTTCACCGTCCCGGTCCCCGCCGTCGACCACCCGAGCGAGATCGAGTGGCGCGAGGATGACGTGGTATTGCTCACGATGAAGGCGCAGGACACCGAAGCCGCGCTCAACGATCTCCGCACGGCCGCCGGTACCGATGTCGCGGTCATCTCCGCCCAGAACGGCGTCGATGGCGAGCGCATGGCCGCGCGCCGCTTCCGTAACGTCTACGGCATGCTGGTGATGATGCCGACCACCTTCCTCGACCCGGGCGAGGTGGTGCTGCACGCCACGCCGCTCAACGGCTGGCTCGACGCCGGCCGCTACCCCGAGGGCCTCGACCCGCTGATCGAACAGGTCTGCGCCGACATCAGCGCGAGCAAGATGACCGCCACGCCGGACCCGCACGTCATGCGCATCAAGTACTCCAAGCTCCGCAATAACCTCAACAACGCGCTCGATGCCCTCGTCGGTCGTGAAGCCCGCGGTGGCCCCGTCCACGACCAACTCGACCTCGAGGCCGACGCCTGCTTCGCCGCCGCCAACATCGAGGTCGCGCCAGATGACATCCTCGCCACCGGCCGCCGCAACGCATTCAAGGACGGCGACATCCCCGGCTACCCCCGCCGCGGCACCTCCTCCTGGCAGAGCCTCGCCCGTGGTCGCGGCATCGAGGTCGACTACCTCAACGGCGAAATCGTCCTCCTCGGCATGCTGCACGGCGTCCCCACCCCCTACAACCGCGCCATCCAGCAGCTCGCCCACGAGGCCGCGCGAACCGGTACCGCGCCCGGTAGCTACACCGAGGACGACATCCACGCCCTCGCTGCCAAGCTGGCCACTGACGACTGAACCCCGCGGCGGAGCCGCATCCTGATTACTAGCGACTGAGGCGCGCTCACTGCTACGCTCCCGCCACCACCGCTCGAGGAGTTCACATGGGCTGTCCTGTACACATCTGGGTCCCAATGATGGCCGCGATCGCGCCCGCCGCGACCGTCGCCCGGCACCGCCTCTACTCCCTCATCCCTCGGCGCCGCGAGCCAGAGAACCCCGCGAACCACATCGAAGACATGCCTCGCTGGGCCGCCGTCGGCGACACGAACACCTCCTCAGCCTCCGACTAACCATCCATGCCCGACGCGCTCTTCGCCCGCGACGGCGATCACTTCCTTCCGTCCACCCTCGCTGCCAGCGCCTGGGGACCTGACGTCCTCCACGGCGGCCCCGTCGCCGCCCTCGTCGCCCGGGCTGCCGAGGACGCCCTGCCCGACCCCGCCCTCCAGCCCGTCCGACTCACCGTCGATCTCTTCCGGGCCGTCCCGCGCGCGCCACTCACAACGAAGGTTGAGCTGGTCCGCACCGGCCGTCGCGTCGTCGTCGCCAGCGTCTCCGTGCTCGCCACCAATGGCGATGCACCGCTCGAGGTCACACGCGGCCAGGTGATGTTCCTCCGCCCCACCCAGGGCGCCACCACTCACCCGATCGCGGCACCGCCCGGCCCCGAGGGTCTCAAAACCCGCACCGGCGTCGCTGAGGCGCCGCTGATGGCCGGGCTCTCCGGCGGCTTCCACACCCTCGTCGAAACCCGCTGGCCCGCGGTCCCCGAGGACCAACGCGGCACGCAGATGTGGGTCCGCGTCCCCTTCCCAATTTTCGAGGGCGAGACACCCACGCCATTCCAGCGCCTCGCCTGTATCTCAGACTTCGGCAACGCCCTCGCCAACTACGCCGCCAACTGGCAAGAACCGCAGCACCGCCGCGAAGCCTCATTCATCAACACCGATATCAGCGTCCACCTGCTCCGCCCGCCCGAAGGCGAATGGCTCTGCCTCGAGGCCGACCGCTCCACCCACGCAGCCGGCCTCGGCCTCGTTGAAGTCACGCACTACGACGAACGCGGCCACTACGCCCGCTCCGCCCAGGCCCGCCTCGTGAACTCCCGCGACTAACCATCGAACCAGTCACTTCACCAGTGATACCGTGGTCGGTATGACCCCAGACGCCGCCCCACCCTCGCCCCAGAACCGTCTCGCCAACGAGACCAGCCCCTACCTGCTCCAGCACGCCAACAACCCCGTCGACTGGTACCCGTGGGGCGACGAGGCGTTCGAGCGCGCGCGTTCCGAGGGGCGTCCGATCCTCCTCTCCGTCGGCTACTCCGCCTGCCATTGGTGCCACGTCATGGCTCACGAGTCGTTCGAAAACGACGAGATCGCGGCGCAGATGAACGAGGGGTTCATCAACATCAAGGTGGACCGCGAGGAGCGACCGGACGTGGATTCGGTCTACATGTCGTTCACCCAGGCGATGACCGGCCAGGGCGGCTGGCCGATGACCGTCTTCCTCACGCCGGACCTGGAGCCCTTCTACGCCGGCACCTACTATCCGCCCGACGACGCGCACGGCCGGCCCGGCTTCCCACGCCTGCTGCAGAGCATCAGCAACGCCTGGGACAGCGATCGCGACAACGTGCTCGCCTCGGCTGCAACGATTACCGAGCGCATGCGCGAGCAGTCGACGCAAGACCTCGGCCCCACCGCCGTCGCGCTGACCGACGAGCTCCCGATCGCCGCCGTCACCACCTTCCGAGCCGCGTTCGACGCGACCAACGGCGGCTTCGGCGGCGCGCCGAAGTTCCCGAGTCCGGGCAACCTCGAGTTCCTGCTGATGTATGACAACCGCGTCGGCGATGACGGGAGCCGGCCCGCCACTCGCGAGATGGTGCTACACACGCTCCGCCAGATGTGGGCCGGCGGCATGTACGACCATCTCGGCGGCGGCTTTGCCCGCTACAGCGTCGACGAACGCTGGCTCGTCCCCCACTTCGAAAAGATGCTCTACGACAACGCCCAGCTCGTCCGCCTCTACCTCCACGCCTTCCAGGTCAGCGGCGATCCGTTCTTCGAACGCGTCGTCCGCGAAACGCTCGACTACGTCGTCCGCGAAATGCGCACCCCCGAGGGCGGATTCACCGCCGCCCAGGACGCGGATACCGAGGGCATCGAGGGCAAGTTCTTCGTCTGGACCGCTGACCAGATCGACGCGGCGCTCGGCGCTCAGGAAGGGCAGCTCGCCCGCGTCATCTTCGCGGTCGATCCGCAGGGCAACTTCATGGACCCGCACCACCCGGAGCTGACCGGGCGCAGCGTCCTCAGCCGCCCACGCCCGCTCGACGAACTCGCCACCGAACTCGGCCTCGACCTCGAAACCCTCAAGACACGCGTCGAGGGCTGGCGTCGCCAACTCTTCGAGGTGCGCTCGCGCCGCATCGCCCCCGGCCTCGACGACAAGGTGCTCACCTCCTGGAACGGCCTCATGCTCGCCGCCTTCGCCGAGGCCGGCCGCGTCCTCGGCGACCTCGACTACATCGCCACTGCCGAGGCGAATGCCGCCTTCGTCCGCGACACCGTCTGGAACAACGGGCGGCTGCTGCACACCTACAAGGATGGCGTCGCCCGCATCGATGGGCTGCTCGAAGACCACGCCTACTACGCGCTCGGTCTCGTCGAGCTGTACAAGACCACCGGCAACCTCGCCCACCTCGACTGGGCCCGCGACCTGTTCGAGCAGATCGTCATGCGCTTCCACGACGACGCCGGTGGCGGCTTCTTCGAGACCCCCGAGGACGGC
>JABIST010000312.1 GCA_018700215.1 Dehalococcoidia bacterium
ACGCCGCGCCCCGGTGTGCTGGTGATCGGCGGTGGTGATTGCGGCTGCAGTGGTGAGGGGAAGGGCACGATTTCGGCCTGCTGAGCGGCGCCGAGCGCGGCTGTGCGTCGCTGGGCCTCGTAGCCGCGCAACTGGGGGCAGCCGCGGTGGTTTGGTGTGAGGCAGTAGGCGATCTGGTGGCCGGGGCCGGGCACGACGTCTGGGAGCAGCTCGCAGCGATGGTCGTCTGTGACTGATGCGCCGCGGGTGTCCGGTTCGACGTTGAGATAGAGCCACGGGCAGACGTCCAGGGCGACGGTTTCGGGGGATTGGCTGATCTGTTGGGGGACGTTGTCCGGGACGACCTCGACTGGAGGTGGCGCGAAGACAGGGCGAGCGGGTCGCGAACGATGTCGCGATCCACCGAGGGGCGATTGCCCGGGCCCGAGTCCACTGCTGCTCATCACCAACTGGCCGATCTCGCATAGCGCGGCAGGCACCACCTTCCAGCCCGTTTTGGGCGTAGGAAGGGGCTCTCCGCGACGGTACGGTGGATCGAACTGGCCCGAACATCGGGAGTTCCCTCAATCGCGAATGGGAGTCGGGCAGAGCGGCTACGGGATGGTGGTCTCGCAGGTGGCGAACACGTCGCCGGCGTCGCCGCCGCCGATGCAGACATCGGTGCCGCCATTGCCGGTGATGTCATCGTCACCGGAGCCGCCGAGGATGCAGTCGTCGCCGAGGTTGCTGTCGATGGTGTCGACGCCGGCGCTACCGGTAATCAGCTCGTTGTTGCTGGCGACACCGGTGATGGTCCCGGCGCCGGAGACGACGTGGGTGAGGGTGATGCCGGCGCATGAAGCGGGCTTGATGTCGTTGGCGGTGATTGCCTGGGTGTAGCTGTCCATTCCCGAGTTCGGCGTGGCGACCGATGCTGCAGAGGCGGCGATGGAGTTCGCGCCAGCGCCCACGATCAGGAATCCGACGAAGAGGCGGAGGATGAGGCTCATTGTGAGTCACTCCTGGTGACGCGGAGGCACACGCTAACCGTCCCCGCCGGTGATCAGGTTGATGTTGAAGCCGCCGGGCGCCTGAGCTGGCCTGCCGCTGGCGTAGCGCCAGCGTGAATCCCGGGCGGTGACGAAGTACTCGTTGCCGGTGGGGGTGGGGCGGTGCATGACGGTGAGACCCTCGGCAGCAGCGAGCCGGGCGAGATCGACGAAGCTGCCGACGCTCATCGGTGGTGGGCCGTCGTCGAGGGTGGCGCCGATGTCGATCAGGAGTGCGCCGTAGCGAGCGCGGATGCGGGCGGGCTCACCGCCGCGCCAGGTGATGAGGGTGGCGGCGCCCACGGTGGCGGTGGAGATGACGGCGAGCAGGCCGAGCAGGCCGGCGATCAGCGGCAGCCTGGAGTAGGGGGCGGAGATCGGCAGCATCGGTACCTCGAGCGTGCGGGGCGCGATGGTGTCTCGCGACACGGTGCCGGTCGCCTCGAACGCGAGGCTCTCCTCGGCACCATCGAACTGCAGGGCGAGTGGGGTGAGACGGAACTGGATGCTCTGTTGGAAGGTTCGTTCGATGGGAGCTTCTGCGAGCAGTCCGTTGGTGCTGACTCGGGCGATGACCCTGATGGCGTACGAGCCGGCACCGATGCCTGTTTGCTCGGTGATGACGGCGAGTGCCTCGTCGAGCGCCGTGAGATCGATCTCAGTTGTTGTCGCGAATGCGTCGCCGGCGAAGCGGGTAGCGGGTTGCAGTTTGATGGTGCGCTTCCAGCCGTCGCCGGTGCTGATTTCCGCGACGAGTTCGTAGGATCCGAGGACGTTGGTGAGTTGCTCGTCTTCGGCTGAGGTGTCGACGGAGTAGTTGAAGGAGAGTGGGAGGTTGTTGGTGAGCTGGCGGTAGAGCGGCTGCGGAGCGCTGAGGATGTCGGAGTCGTAGACGCCGCCTTCGACCACTCCGCCGTAGGAGAACTGACCGTGCTCCGTGAACGGGACTTGCTCGGTGGTCTGCTGCGTGGGGCCGTTGGCCTGAGAGAGTGCGAAGAGGAGAACGCCGCCGAGCGCGGACCCGCCGGCGACCATGGCGATTCGCCGGCCATGAAGGGAGTAGATGCTGAGATTCTTCTTCGTGAGTGGGACGTATCGGGATCTGGCGCGGGCGCGGCGAGGGAGCTTGCCGGCGGCCGCGCCTACACCGAGCGAGAGCATGGTGGTGACCACGACTAGCAGGGCGAGGTTGCGGGGTGTCTGCAGCACGCTGGAGACGGCGCCGCCGCGGGGAATGATGATCCACTGGCGCCCGATGACATCTTCGCGAGTCGGGTTGTAGGAGTCGCTGCTTTCGCGGTTGTCACCCTGGAGGGTGAATCGCACACCATCGTCAGCGACGATGCGGTGGAGGACGGTGCCGATCTGGGGGTGGCGGTAGGCGACGGCGTCGCCGATCTCGTAGTCGTTGGCGCTGCGCAGGAGGACCATGTCGTCGGTGGCGAGCAACGGGGCCATGCTGTTCCCGCTGACGATGGCGTAGGAGAAGCTCCCACCCATGCTTGTCGGAGAGAAGAGGAAGAACAGCGCGACGCTGACGATGAGCGAGGCGGCGCCGGAGAGTCCGGCTTGTTTTTTTGTTGGGCGACCTGGCATCAGAGAGGCCGATCGGTTGATCCGCACGTCCCGCCC
>JABIST010000122.1 GCA_018700215.1 Dehalococcoidia bacterium
CGGAATCCCCCACACATCCCGCACGATCCGGATCGGCCCGTCGGGCCCCGCCACGCTCACCTCGCCCGCATGCTGCGACAGGCAATCCTCGGGACGCACGCTGGTCTTCGGCATATCGAATCCTCCGATGGGCGGCCTCCGCCAGGTGCGCGGCGGCTCGGCGGCACTATAGCGCGACGAACTGCACGACGAAGCGATCGAAGCGATCGAGGATCAGACGGAACCAGCGAGGATGCTGCGACGGCCAGAGCGGCCGGAGCTACTCCTCCTCGTCGGACTGCTCTCGCAGCAGCGCCACCTGCTCTTCCAGATCCCGCAGCTTCCGACGGTTCGCGCGGTCCGTGTCCCACCGCTCCGAGATATCGCGCGCCGTCGCAATCGCCCCCGCCGCGTTCCCGTCCGCGTCCAGCGCCACCGCGAAGCTCAACTCCACCATGAACGGCTCCCCGTTCGCATGCATCGCCCGCGTCGGCAGCGACTGCCCCACGTACTGCGTCACCCCGTCGGCGGCCGCGCGCTCCCACCCCGCCCAGTGCCGCTCGCGAAAGTCCTCCGGAATGATCAGATCCAGCGACTGCCCAATCGCCGCCTCCGCCTCATGTCCAAAGATCCGGACCGCCCCCGCGTTCCAAACCCGGATCGCCCCATCGGCGTCCGCATAGATCACCGCATCCGGCGACTGTTCGAGTAGGGCAGCATCATCGAGGGCAAGCGTCTGATTAGTCATGCGCGGGACTTTACCGCCACACCCCCAACGATCGTAGGGACCTTGGGCCCGGACTTCGGGTTCCCGCCGCCGCTGCCATCCCTCATCCGAACTTCTTACCCTTCCCTTGCACCCCGCCTCTCGACCCGGCTGCGAACATGGACTCGACTGATCGACACGCCGTCGCCGGCAGATGCATCGAGGATGTCCAACGTGGCCCGTCTAGAGCCCCTCACCGAAAAGCCCTGGCCGCGACTCTCGGATCCTCACGCGCCCGAAGCCGCAGCGCCGATCGAGGATGAAGCGCTCAAGATCGTCGCCATCGGCGGCGGATCCGGCCAGGCAAACCTGCTCCGTGGCCTCAAGCTCCGCACCTCGAAGCTCAGCTCCGTTGTCACCGTCGCCGATGACGGCGGCTCCTCAGGACGCCTCCGAAGAGACATGGGCGTCCTCCCCCCCGGCGATGTCCGGCGCTGCATCCTCGCCCTCGCCAACGCCGAGCCGCTTATGGAGCGCCTCTTTCAGTACCGCTTCGAAGAAAGCGACGGCGAAGGCATCAAAGGCCACTCCTTCGGCAACCTCTTCATCGTCGCCATGTCCCGCGTCGCCGGCAGCATGGAAGCCGGCATCCGAGAAACCGCCCGCGTCCTCGCCGTCGATGGCGCCATCCACCCCTCAACCCTCGAAGACGTCATCCTCTGCGCCCGCATGGCGGACGACACCGTCGTCTGCGGCGAATCCGCCATCCCGAAAGCCGCCGGCCCAATCTCCGAGGTCTGGCTGGAACCCACGAAGCCGCCCGTGAACCAGGACGCTGCCGACGCAATCCTCGATGCCGACGTTGTGGTGATCGGCCCCGGCAGCCTCTACACCTCCATCATCCCCAACCTGCTCGTCCCCGGAATCCGCGACGCGCTCCAGCGCACCTCGGCCACCAAGCTCTTCGTAGTCAACGTCGCAACCCAACCCGGCGAAACCGATGGCTTCGATGCGGCACGGCACTACCAGGCAGCCTCTGAGTACATGGGCGACGACGTCGTCGATTTCGTGCTCGCCAACAACAACCACAGCGGCTCGCTCCCGTCGGAGTGGCACACCTCCGCCGTCGTCGCCTCCAGCCCCGCCGACTTCGGATCCGCCCAGCTCGTCCTGGACGACCTCATCTTCCCCGACGACCCGTATCGCCACGACTCAGACCTGCTCGCCGACCTCGTGGTCCGAACAGCAGTTCAGGTACGAACCACCTAGACACGCTCTTGGATCCAGCGGTCTGCCCCATGCGAACTGGAAACGTTGGTCGCAGGAGTTCTTGGCGTCCCCGGCACCCCGTTGCCCCGCGCGAGGGGGAGTGCGCGACTACAAGAGGCAGACCGTGCACCCTGTCGGATATTCTTCGGGTCGTGAATTGTGCGATCCAGCAATTGTCCGAGGCGAGCGAGTACGACTAAAGAGCGAGGGTGGAACGAGCCAACGCCCGCAGCGACCACCATCAACCGAGGTGTTCGCAACGCGGTGTTGTGTCGGATTCCCGTGACTTGCAGGGGTATCGATGTCTAAGCACTACTTCACGTTGTCGGCAGCCGTGTTCGTGTTGTCGCTGGTCCTGTTCATTCCTCGTGGCGTAGCAGCCGATGATGGTGCCGTCGTTGCGGCCGGATTCACGAGCGCACTTCCAACATCGGGTGTAGCGCTCACCACTTGGGATGGTGGCGCGGTCAGCACCATTGCCGCTGAGTACCCCAATGTGAAGTCCGTCTGGGTCAGCATCGGCGGCGGGCTGGTCGGCTACATCGTTGGCTCGCCCGATTTCGTAAACGTCGGATTCTTGGAGCTGTACCTCGAGGGCGAGGTGGCTGCCGGGACGGTGATGATCGTGGTGCTGGCTGAGAGCGCATCGCCACCGGCGCCAACTCCTACCCCCACCGCTACACCCGCTGCGGCTGAGGTTGGCGCGGTGCCAGCGTCACTCGGACTCGACCCGTTCTACGAGAAGTACGTCGACGCGGACGGGATTCCAGTCATTGGTTCGGCGTCGGTGCCAGACGCCGCGCTGCTAGAGGCACGTGCCATCGTCGTCGGCATGCTCGCCGGCATTCCTGATGTTCGAGATGCAATTGTCGCGAACGGCGTGCGTGTTGCTGTGATGGCGGAGTCCGAAGTCACCACGGACATTCCAGAGCACTCAGACCTGAACGAGGTGTTCCCCGGCACGGATTGGGACGCGCGCGCACGGGGAGTGGCCGCCACCCTCGTACGTCCTGCGACCAGTGGTGCTGAGGAGAATCTGCTCTGCTACGCATCGGACATCTACAAAGGCGAGAACGTCCTCGTCCATGAATTCGCCCATACCATCTTCGATCTCGGTGTCGTGTACCTGCCAGGCGGAGTGGACTACGCCTTGAGGCTTGACCAGGCCTACGCTGACGCGATCGCAGCAGGCCTCTGGACGAACACCTACGCTGCCACCAGCAGGCAAGAATATTGGGCTGAGGCCGTCCAAAGCTGGTTCAACGCCAATCTCCAGGCGGTCCCCACGAACGGTATTCACAATGCTGTGAACACCCGTTCGGAGTTGCTGGCCCACGACCCAGTCATTGCGGCCCTGATTGGTGAGCTCATACCAACCGACTGGCTCCCACAATGCCCGTGACGGTCTTCGTCGCCACACATACTGCTAGCAGCGGGTCGAGCTAGCGAAGACTGCAATCCCCAACCTCGTCGCCATTGTTGCGGCGCTCGCGGCTTCATTGGCCGCCTCGCGGGTTCACACTCAGGCGAGAGAATCTATTGGCGGAGGGGGTGGGATTCGAACCCACGGTGACGCAAGCGCCACGACGGTTTTCAAGACCGTTCCCTTAAACCACTCGGGCACCCCTCCACGAGCAATTCTACGGGCTCCCGAGGTGGCCGTCCCCCCGACGATTCCCCCATCCCCCGAGGACAAGTCCCCGCCCCCGTTAACGCCAACAGGCCCCGCACCTGCGAGGCCTGTTCTCCGAGATTGTGTCCGCTCAAGCCGGCCGTCAAACCGATGGCGAACCGCCTGATGCTGGTTCGCGCTAGGTGAGTCGGGACCCCAACCTCTCTGGCATATCTGCTGACGCCAAGGGCGTTGTCCCTCCTTCCTGTGAACTTCGGTGGCTCTCTGTTCGCTCCACCACTCTCTACCAGGATGATCGCACCACGTGCCCGCCCTGCGGAGAGCGGAAGGTCCAGCTACCTCCGGGACCTCTTGCCCCTGAAACGCCAACAGACCCCGCATTCGCGAGGTCTGTACTTCGGGGTTGCGACCGCTCGTTCCGGCCATTTGGCCGATGGCGAACCGCCTGGACGCTGGTTCGCGCGCTAACTGAGTCGGGACCGCAAACCCTCTGGCGAGTCTTCATTGCCCAAGGGTTGTGTCCCTCCTTTCGTATGGATTTGGTGGTGTTTCCTATGCCACCTCGTTCGTACTCAGAGGATCGCATTTCCCACCTGCCACGCCGAGGGCAAAAGGTCCGATGATCTTCGTGACCTCCCGCCCCTCGCCCCCTACGCACTTCTGCCGACGATCCCGCGTTACTCTGTCCGCCTCTCTCCACGAACCACGACGAACTCCCGACGAACCCAGCAGCGCACCCGCGCCCCACCCCA
>JABIST010000045.1 GCA_018700215.1 Dehalococcoidia bacterium
CCGCCCCGGCACGATGGCACGCTGGGGCCTCGGCTACGACGACCTCGCTGCGAGTCACCCCGAGCTGATTTATGTCTCTGTCACTGACTTCGGGCAGGACGGCCCCTACTCGGACCTCGCCGCCTGGGAGATCACCACCTACGCACTCAGCGGCCAGATGTACATCACCGGTGAAGCCGATCGCGAGCCACTGAAGAACGGCGGCTACCTCGGCCAGTACGGCACCGGGCATAACGCCTTCGATGCCACGCTCGTCGGTCTCTGGGAGCGGGAGCGGTCCGGCAAGGGCCAGCACATCGACATCTCGATCCTCGACTGCGTCACCTCGCTGCTCGAATTCACGGACATGGTCTGGGTCTACAAGGGCGAAGTCTGGCCGCGCACCGGCAACGGTTCCCGC
The DNA here is from genome assembly GCA_018700215.1 of Dehalococcoidia bacterium. Lineage (GTDB taxonomy): Bacteria > Chloroflexota > Dehalococcoidia > UBA2979 > UBA2979 > JABIST01. The sequence continues at coordinate 401 of JABIST010000045.1, forward strand.
GCCGCGTGGGGTGTCTATCCGGCCGCCGATGGATACGTGGGTGTGGTCTCAGGACCACCCCGCCGTTGGGCAATGATTCCCACGCTCGTCGAGAGCGAAGAACTCGCCGCCGATCGCTTCATGCAGCCCGGCGCGCAGAGCGCACTTCGGGACGAAATCGATGCACACATGCTCCCGTTTCTCGTCACCCACGAGAAGGAAGACATCTATCACCGAGCCCAGGCGCTCGGCATGCCCTTCGGCTTCGTCGCCACCCCCAGTGACTTCTTCAAGTCAGAGCAGCTCACCTACCGCAAGTTCTTCCAGGAGATCGACCACCCCGTGGTCGGCACCGCTCGCTACCCCACGATGGCCGCACGCTTCAATGACGGCCTCTGGGACCTCGGACGAGCGCCCCTGCTGGGCGAGCACAACGCTGAGATCGTCACTGGCGTGCTCGGTCGCGATGCGTCGGGTGTCGACAGCCTCACCTCGAACTTCGAGCAGCGCTCACTCTCTCCGCTTCACAAGCCAGCCACCGCCCCCACGATCGAGCCAGTCGGACCGCGTGAGGGAGTCTTCCCGAACCTGCCCGGCCCGACCAAGTCGTTCGAAGAGGACATGACCCGTTCCGGCCCGCTGGACAACATCACCGTCCTCGATCTCTCGATGGTCTGGGCCGGTCCCTACGCCATCAAACTGATGACGGACCTCGGCGCCACCGTGATCAAGGTGGAAGTGAACAGTCACCTCGACTCGGTGCGTGGCCAGCCAATCCCGGTCGCGGCTGGCGGTATCGGCGTCTACGCCAACGACGACCCGGGCGATGACCCGTGGAACCGCAGCGGGTACTTCAACAAGCTCAACCGCGGCAAGCTCAATCTCTGCATGAACATCCTCGAACCGGATGGCCGCGCGATCCTGCTCGAATTGATCGCTCAGGCCGACGTCGTGATCGAAAACTTCGGCGGCGGCGTATTCGACCGGATGGGTTACGGCTACGACGTGATCAAGGAGATTAAGCCAGACAGCGTCTTCATCTCGATGCCGCCCAGCGGCAACGGCGGTCCAGAGGCGAAGTACGTCGGCTACGGCGTCGCAATCGAACAGCTCGGCGGGTTCGTCGGGCGCACTGGCTACGCGGGTGACATCCCGCTGAAGAGCGGCATCAACTACGGAGACCCGGTCGCAGGCATCCATGCCATGGGCTACATCATGACTGCGCTGCTGCACCGGACCCGCACCGGCCGCGGCTCGTACATCGATCTGTCGCAGCGCGAAGCCGCCATCTGCTGGCTCGGCGACGAAGTGGTCGAGTACGAGCTGACGGGCAACGAGCCGGAACGCATCGGCAACCGTGACGAGTTCATGGCGCCCTCGGGCGTCTACCGCTGCGCAGGGGACGACGCCTGGATCGCCCTCGCCTGTGGCAGTCTGCAGGAGTGGCAGGCGCTCGCCCGCGCCATCGGCCACGCCGAACTCGCCGATGAGAACACACTCGCCACCGTCGAGGGCCGCCAAGCGCGCCACGACGAGATCGATGGGTGGATCACGGAGTGGACCAGCACCCGCGACGCGAATGTCGCGATGGCGGAGCTGCAGGCGGAGGGGGTTGCCGCCGGAGTTGTCTCGGACAACCAGCGAGTGATCGAGGACCCGCATCTGAATGCGCGCGGCTTCTTCCCGACCGTCGATCAGAAGTCGGTCGGGCGCCACATCGTCGCCGGGCCGGCTTGGCGGTTCAGCCGGACGCCGGGGGCGATTCGGCGGGCGGCACCACAGCTTGGGCAGCACACGGACTACGTGTTGCGGGAACTACTCGGGAAGTCCGAGGAGGAGATTGCGGCGCTGCATGCGTCGGGTGTCCTCGAGACTGTACCGACGGAGGTGATTGCGCTGCGGGCGGCCTCGGAGGCTTCGAGCTAGCGGGCGGTGACTCGGGCGATGCGCTAACGCGCTGGACCTCGGAGGAGGACGCCGCCGTCTACTGGGAGGACGACGCCGGTGATGTAGCGGGCTTCGTCGGAAGCGAGGAAGAGGGCGGCCTGGCCGATGTCCCAGCCGGTGCCCTCGATGCCGAGCATCGAAGCTTCGCGGCGGGCTTCGCGGAGTGAGTCGTCCATGCCGGCGGCGTAGACCATGGGCGTGTAGATGGGGCCGGGGGCGATGCAGTTGACTCGGATGCCCTGGCGAGCGTGGTCGACGGCCATGGCCTGGGAGAGGGCGATGACGGCGCCCTTCGAGGTGGAGTAGGCGGTCATTCCTCGGGGTCTCAGGGCGGCGATGGAGGCGACGTTGATGATGGCGCCGCCGCCGGAGTCGATCATGGCGGGGACGGCGTGGCGGGCTGTGAGCACCATGCTTCGGATGTTGATTTGCTGGACCGCGTCCCACTGATCGAGGTCTGAGTCGACGACGCTGCCTACTGACATGCCGACGCCGACGTTGTTGTGGAGGATGTCGAGGCCGCCCCAGTTCTGGACGGCGGTGCGGACCATGGCGGCGCATGATTCTTCGTCGGTGACGTCTGCTTCGTAGGTGGCGACGTCTGCGGCGGGGTTGGATTCGAGGATCAGATCGCGGGTGGCTTCGGCGGCGGCGAGGTCGTTGTCGACGAGGAGGACGGAGGCGCCCTCGAGGGCGAAGAGGGTGGCGGTGGCTCGACCGTTGCCGATGCCGGCGGCTCGGGAGCCGGCGCCGGTGACGATGGCTCGTTTGCCCTCGAGTCTTATGCCGGTGGTTCGGGGGGTTGGGGGGAGGGAGATGTTTGGGTCTGGCATTGGGTACCTCGGGTGCTTGTTGGGGTGGTCGGGTGACAGCCTACTCTCAGGGATGGTGATTGTTCGTGATCTGGGGTGGGGCTAGGGTTCACAATTAGGTTGTTGAGGATTGTTGAGGTTGTTCGATGGGTGAACACGACGGGGTGCTGCACTGGGTGATGCGGCATGTGGAGGCTCGGCCGCGGGCG
>JABIST010000171.1 GCA_018700215.1 Dehalococcoidia bacterium
CCGGATCGCGCCCCGCGATCAGCTTGGCGTAGTTCACCATTACCTCGGCCTGTTTCCAGGTCGCGTCGTCCTGCATCTTCCCGTCCACCATCGCCACGCCGCTGCCATCCGGGATCGCTTCCAGGATGCGCATCGCCAATCTCACTTCGTCCGGGGCAGGGCTAAACACCTTCCGCGCGATCGCGATCTGACCAGGGTGCAGCGACCACGCACCGACACATCCGAGCAGGAATGCTGCCCGGAACTGAGCCTCGCAGCCCTCCGCATCACTGATGTCGCCGAACGGTCCGTAGTACGGCAGCGCCCCCGCGTTCACACACGCGTCGACCATCCTCGACATCGTGTAGTGCCAGAGATCCTGCTGCGTCGTCACTCGTTCCGCCTCGGGGGCATCCGGGTTCGGGTCGGCACGCACCACGTAGCCGGGGTGACCGCCACCTACTCGCGTCGTCTTCATTCGCCGCGACGCCGCCAGGTCCGCCGGTCCCAGGCTCATCCCCTGTAGACGAGGGCTCGCGAGGGCGATCTCTTCGACTTGGGCTACCCCGCCACCAGTTTCGAGGATCGCGTGCACCATGATCGGCTTCGCGATTTGATGCTTCGCCTCAAGTTGCGCCAGCAGCCGATCGACATAGGAGATGTCCTGCGGCCCCAGCACTTTCGGAATCATGATCACATCGAGCCGGTCGCCAATCTCCGCGACGAACTCTGTCATGTCGTCCAGGAACCACGGACTGTCCAGGCTGTTCACCCGTGTCCAGCAGCCGGTACTGCCGAAGTCGTTGTCCTTCACCACCTGGATGTACCCGCGCCGCGCGTCCACCTTTTGGTCAGCCGCTACTGCATCCTCCAGGTTGCCCAGCAGCACGTCCACCTGCTGCAGCATCTCCGGAACCTTGGCAACCATCTTCGGATTGGCCGCGTTCAGGAAGTGGATCATCCGCCCCGGCGTCACCGGGATCTCCCGCAACGGCTCAGGCGCGCCGATCGCCAGTGGCTTGAAGAAATCTCGAGGGCTGCGCAGCATCTGGCTCTCCCCTGCATGCTCGAATGCACGCGTGCTCGAATGTCCGCCTGCTCAAACAATGCTACCGAACGCTATCGATCGTCCCCTACAGGATCAACGAGCAATGTCGGGCGTGTCGATCACCTGTGCTGGTGGCGCCTCGCGCACCGTCGATCGATCAAAGAACCAGCCGAGCAGCCAGCCCGGCACCAGAATCGCCACTCCGGCGATACCGAACGTGATCGCGTTCTCTGCGGGCGTCCACGCGATCGTGTTCGTGAGCTGCGAGAATTCCTCCGCCACCACGCTCCCATCCGAGCCGATGAACGCCACCAGGAACTTCAGCCCCAGTGCCGCCAGGAACACCACACCCGCCGCGCCCGCCATCGCGAAGCCCAGCCCTGAGAAGCGCCCGAACCCACTTCCGAGCACCACCGCGAGCCCGCCGAGGACGATCATTGCGATCACCAGCGGTCGCACATACTTCGTCGCGCGGTCGTGGTTCGATGCGCTCAGCAGTTCCATCACTCGATGCGCCCCACCTGGTGTTGAAAACATCGTGGTCTCAATCGTGACGCTCTCCGATGAGTGCAGCGTCCCCACACCCTCTTCATACACCCGCGTCGCCGCGCGGCTCAGCAGCGCCGCCCGCATCAACGCGACATCACCGCTCGCCACTTCAGAGCTGGTCAACGTCACACCCGGCACCAGGAAACCTGGCAGTTCGGCCACTCCATCGTCGTTCACCGTCAGCTCTTCAGCATGGAGCGCGAGCAGCTCGTCGATCGCCGTGATTACGGCGACCCCGCGCTCTTGCACGGGCAGCGCCACTGTCGGCTCCGTCGCCTGTGATATCGAGAGTGCCAGCAACCACAACACCGCCACGAGTGCGAAGCCAATCATCCCTGTCCACGCCAGCGTCGACCGAGGATTGAACGAGCGCCTGTCGAATTGCCGCAGATCAGCCTCTGGCGGCGGGGGCAGCCGTCCGAAGCTGCCTGCATCAGTAATCACCGGTGCATCGGACTCCGGCGGCATCGGAACTTCAGATTCGCGGCTCACGGCTGCACCACCACTCGCGTGCGCGCTACCCAGTCGTGCACCGCCGGCGTCCGCGGACGGACCGCCAGCAGCACCACCGAGGCCAGCCCGCCTATCCCAACCAGCGCGCTCCACAACAGCACTGCCCACGGCACCAGCGGCACGCCAAGGAGCAGTAGCACCGCCACCACCCAGAACCAGAACGGCAGACTGATCGGGTGCAGCGCCATCCGCCGCGCCCGCGCCCCGCGCCCCGCACCCTCGTCTCGCGCGACCACGAGACCTGCGTGTCGCTGCCCCGGTGTCGCACGGTGTTCTACAGCACTCATCAGTAGCCACATCGCCCAGGTTGGTGGCACCGCCAGCAGCAGCGCCGCAGCCAGCGCGGAGTCGAAGTCGCTCGCGTCGGTGGCGCCCCAGCTCGTGCGCACGAGTAGATACGCGAGGCTCACGAGGACGGCGACCAGCGCGCCACCCAGCAGCACCCCCAGATCGCTCAGCGCCGCTCGCGCACGCGCACCACGCGGAGCCAGCTCCGAGGGCAGGCCGGCGTCAGTTCCCGGCAGTGAAAGCGTTCCGACCTGCATCATTCGGGCAATCATATCGCGAACCGCCCGTGACGCAGATGCGGCTCGCTGCTCGCATCGTCACCATCACACTCGCATCGCAATTCACCGCTACCGTGGACGCATGTGCCTCCCAACACTCGCCGTCCACCTCCCGCGCCGCGCCCGCCTCCCGCTGATCTTCCTCGCCGCGTTCGCACTCGCCGTCTGTGCACTCGCCTGGCGCGACGCCCGCTCCGGCGATGCGTTCGACTTCGTGCGCTGGGAACGATCCGCCGTCTCCAACAAGTGGTTGAACCTGATCGGTGCACCGCTCCGCGACGACCCCGACGCCGACGAAGCAATCGCCCGCTACTTCGACCTCGATGACTACACCACCGAGGAAGCGCGTCAGCTCGAAAACGTCGTCGAGGCAGAGATCGAGGGCCGCGTCGACAAGGTCATCGCCGAACTCGGCATCGATGGTCGCTTCCCACTCCCTGGCTCTGTCTTTCCACCGGTCGATATCGAACTCGCCAGCACCCCCCGCGCCCTCGTCATCTCACCCCGCGACCACGTCGAGCGCATCGACACCGATCTCCTCCGCCCCGACCTCACACTCGAGGACGCGATCGCCCTCGAAGTAGCCGCCGAGGAAGACTCAACCCGCTCCGCCATCGTCGTCGGCACCGGTGGCGTCGCCACCTACCCCGCCATCGTCAGGGAGGGGCGCAGCTACGCCAGCACCGTTGCCACCGCCGCGCACGAGTGGGTGCACCACTACCTGACCTTCTACGAGCTGGGCCTCCGCTACAACGGCTCCTCAGACCTGCGCACGATCAACGAGACCGTCGCTGACATCGCCGGCGACGAGATAGCCGCCATCGTCATCCAGCGCTTCGGTGACCCCACGATCGCCGATCAGCCCCCCGTCGCAAGCTCCGCCACCTCCCCGTCGGAGCCAGCCCCCACCGAGGTCGACCACAACAGAGTGCTCCGAGACCTGCGGTTAGAGGTAGACGAACTACTGGGTGCCGGACTGATCGAGGATGCCGAAGCGCGCATGGAGCAGGCGCGCCTGGAGCTGTGCGATGCGAACTACTGCATCCGGCGGATCAACCAGGCCTACTTCGCGTGGTACGGCACGTACGCGGCACGTGAAGATGCGGTGGACCCACTCGGAGATCAGCTTCGGGAGCTACGCGAACGGCTTGGTTCGTTGGAGTCGTTCCTCGCCACGGTGCGCGGCATCGGCTCGCGCGCCGAGGTGGAACAGTTGCAGGCATCCGTGCCTACGGGAACGGCGGGGAGCTAGTGGGAGACGACGCGGCTCATGATCGAACGCACGCGCAGTGACGCGGTCTCGATCTTGCCGCGTGATCGCCGGCGAATCTTGATCCGCACGTCGCCAGGCTTTCGGCCCTGACACACGGCGGGAAGGATCCGCTCGCTCAGTCGTTCACGCACTTCTTGTGACATGCGGAACAATGTCCCTCCCGGGACGTGTGAGATCAAGTAGGGAGTCCCACACCTGTCATAACTGGCCCGGTCCCAGGTGGCGGCTCAGCTCTCGTCGTTCCGTACCACCACGTAGACCGTCGCCTGTGCCGCCCCGAAAATTTCATCCGTCACCGTTACTCGAATCGTGTAGATCCCGTCGTCCACGACGGTCGTATCCCAGAGCGCCAGACGGTTATTCAGCACGCTCTCCTCGTGGCTGCCAATCGAGGTCCACTCAGTCGGGCTCAGCCCAACGCCCACCTCGACCACGATCGACTTCGGCAGCGCCGAGCCAGCCGTCCCCCGCACCTCCAGATCGCCCTTCACCAGCGACCCTTCGATGGGGCTCGTGAGCTGGACCACCGGCGCGATGTCTTCTTCCACACTCGTGTCGCCGTTGTCCACCTCCACAGCCACCTGGTACTGGCGCACGCCAAGCTTCTGGTCCTCAAGCAGCACGCGCAGTGTGTACACCCCGTTCGGGACCAGCATCGTGTCCCAGATGCCCAGGGAGCCGGAGATCATCGGTCGCGCCGAGCTGTGGACTTTGATCCAACTGTCAGGCTCCAGGCCGCGTCCCCATTCCAGCGTGAAGCGCGTGAAGTCCAGCGAGGCGGCGCGACCGAGCACCACGTAGCGTCCGGCGATCTTCTCTTCTGGTCGCGGGCTCACAATCTGCACTGGATGCGGCTCGGTGCTGACCTCCTCGCTCGGCGCCAGCAGACTCAGAATTCCCTGCTGAGCCGCCCACGCCTCAAGGCCCTTCCACTCTTCGATCTCATCCTCTGGCAGTACCAGCCGTACTTCCTCGGTGACGAAGCTCGCCGGCGTCTGGTCCGTGGCCAGCAGCCCGGTGCGCGAGTCGATACCTACCACCTGCCACCAGCTATCTTCGAAGTCCGGCAGGTCATCGTCATCTTGCGGTAACACTGCCGAGGCGTAGAGCGACGTGTATCGGTTGATCTGCGGACAGATGTCCGTGGGCAGCCGTCCGGACGGCCAGCACACCTCGCGCTCCACCACGCTCGGGTCGTCGAAGAACGGACTCGCTGGCAACTCCAGGTACTCCGAGGCGAAGACCATGAAGCTCTTCCAAACCGTCGTCGAGGCGCCAGCCGAACTGATGTCCACCATCGGCTGATTGTCGGCGTTGCCGATCCACGCCCCGCCCACCAGATAAGGCGTGTACCCCAGCGTCCACGTCTCCCCGATCTTTCGAGAATCCTCGTACGGCTCGCTCGTCCCCGTCTTCGCCGCCGACGGCCGACCGTCCGGCATCGCCAGCGCGTAGCACGCGCCGTACGTAATGCACTGGTTCTTGCCGTTCGATAGGATCGATGTCACCAGCGACGTGAACTCGGAAGCCACAACCCGGCGCTCCACCGGCTGCTCGAACTGGTAGAGCACCTCGCCGTCCGCATCCACCACCTTCAGCAGCGCGATCGGCTCAAGTGTGCGCTCACCCGGGTCGACCGGTGTCACCACGATCTCCTGGCCACGCATTACGCCGTTGGCTGCCAGCGTCCCGTACGCGATCACCTGGTCCTGCAGCGTGATCTCGCCGCCCCCCAGCGTCAGCGCGGGCCCGTACCCGGCGGGGTTGTCCAGTGCGGTGTGCC
>JABIST010000337.1 GCA_018700215.1 Dehalococcoidia bacterium
AACGTGGCGTACCGGATTCCGTTCTTGCAGGCACAGGGCCGGATTCCGAACCACGAGGCTTCGGTGTCGAAGCTGTACGGCTCTGAGCTGACGCAGCGCATCGCGCGGACGGGTCTCCACTTGCTGGGGATGCAGGGCCAGGTGATGCCGGGTTCGCCGCACTCGAAGCTTGGTGGCGCGATTGCGAAGACGTATTTGACGAGCGTGAGTTCGACGGTGGCTGCTGGCACCTCGGAGGTGCAGCGCAACATCATCGCGCAGCGTGGGCTGGGGCTGCCGCGAGGGTAAGCCGCGCGCCTGGCGGCCTCTCCTCGCCCGTCTGTTTTCTTCAGGGCTGGCGCTCTGTCTTCTTCAGGGCTGGCGCTCTGTCTTCTTCAGGGCTGGCGCCCTGTCTTCTCCAGGGCTGGCGCCCGGGGGGGGGATTGTGAGCGAGGTTCGACCTGAGTGAGAGGGCCGGGTAGCATCCCGGCCTTCTGCTTGTGTGGTGCCGCGGCGGCGTGGCTGAGAGGCATCGGGCCGTATGGATGCAGCCGGGTTGTGGATCCAACTAGCGATCGCCGCGGGTGCGATTCTGTGGGCTGCGACGTATATGGCGGGCGCGGCGGATGTGATTGCGGTTCGGACGGGCCTTGGGCGGACGTTCATTGGGGGGGTGATGCTGGCGACGGCGACGTCGCTGCCAGAGCTGGGGATCGGGGTTACATCGATTGCGGTGCTGAGCGAGCCTGACCTGGCGGCGGGTGATGCGTTCGGCAGCAATCTCTTCAATCTGTTGATTATCGGGCTGCTGGACTTTTTCTGGCGGGACGGGCCGTTGCTGAACCGAGTGAGTTTTTCGGCAGTGCTGATCGGGGCGCTGGGGATCCTGGTGATCGGGGTCGCGGCGACGAGCATCTTCATTCACCAGGAGGCGACGTTCGCCAGTGGATTTGCGCTGAGCCCGCTATCGGTGGTGTTGCTGCTGGCGTTCGCGGCGGCGATGTACATCCTCTTTCGTGCAGAGCAGAACGGTGAAGACACCGAGGAGGAAGAGGAGCCGACTCGATCGCTGGGGCGTGCGTTCGGGATCTACGGCGTTTCGGCGTCGGTTGTAGTGGCTGCGGCGATCTGGCTGGCGTTCGTCGGGGATTCGCTGGCTGAGGAGCTGGGGCTGGAGCGGAGCTTCATTGGCACGCAGTTCCTGGCGCTGAGCACGAGTCTGCCGGAGCTGGCGGCATCGATTGCGGCGATTCGCCTCGGGGCTCCCGAGCTGGCGATCAGCAATGTGCTGGGGAGCAACCTGTTCAATATGGGCTTCATCTTGTTCATCGATGATGCGGTGTACGTGGATGGGCCGATCTGGGAGGTGGTGGCGAGCGTGCACGTGTTCACGGCGCTGGCGGCGGTGTTGATGACGGCGGTGGTGATCATTGCGCTGATGACGCAGGAGCGGGGCCGACCGGGCCGGTTCTTCACGTTCGAGGCGGTGATGTTGGTGGCGCTGTACCTGGGCGCGAGCGCGTTGGTGTTCCAGCTCGCCTGATCGACACGCGATCGTGGGTCGGTGGGGCGACGCCTAGCCGAGTTCGGCGATGCCGGTGGGGCAGCTGAGGCCGGTGCCACCGATGCCGCAGTAGCCGTTCTTGTTCCATTCCAGATACTGCTGGTGGTAGTGCTCGGCGTAGTAGAACGTGGGTGCCTCGCCGAGTTCGGTGGTGATGGGCCCGTAGCCGGCGTCGTTGAGGACGATCTGGAAGGCGTAGTGGGTGCGTTCGAGCGCTGCCTGCTGTTCCTGGGAGTTCCAGTAGGCGACGGAGCGGTACTGGGTACCCATGTCGTTGCCCTGGCGCATGCCCTGGGTGGGGTCATGGCCTTCCCAGAAGACGCGGAGCAGTTCTTCGTAGCTGGTCTGTGATGGGTCGAAGACAACGAGGACGGCCTCGGTGTGGCCGGTGCGGCCGGAGCAGACTTCTTCGTAGCTGGGGTTGGGGGTGGTGCCACCGGCGTAGCCGACGGCGGTGGTCCAGACGCCGGGGGTCTGCCAGAACATGCGCTCGGCGCCCCAGAAGCAGCCCATGCCGAAGACGGCGGTTTCGGAGCCCTCGGGGAATGGGGTTTCGAGGGGGTTGCCGAGGACGAGGTGGCTGGCGGGGACGGGGAGCGGTTCGTCGCGACCGGGGAGCGCATCGGCGGGGTCGATCATCTGGCTCTTGGCGCCGGACATGGCATCGAAGAATCGCATCATCGGTAGGTCGCCTCCGTGAGCCAGAAGAGGAGCTTATTCAGCTCGGGTGGTGTGTGCATGCTATCGAGGTGGATCAAGTGTTGATCAATTATCGGCACTGAATCTGACAGGAGAGTGACGGCGATGGGGAAATCCCTGACGCGAAGCGGGGGATTCCGCACATACGCTATCTGGTAACTGACGACTTGTGCGTGGTTCCCGATGCGAATTCGGGGGTGAACGATGAGCGAAGACTCCGCAACAGACTCGGCCGCCGACGGGGCATTGGTTGTGCCGATTGAAGTGAGCTACGAGGGCTCTGCTGTGTTCGTGACGGTGCGACCGCCACCCGCCGGGGAAGCCGCGGTGACGTTGGATCAGGCGGTCCACGAGCTGGCGAACAGCCCGACCAATCAGCTGAACAGAGAATCGCTGGCACGAGCGGTGCGCAATCAGGCTGGGTCTCCAACGATGGTGGGGGAGGTTGCGCCGGCGCGGGGGTTGGAGGAGAACTGGTTCATTGCGGTATCGCCGAACCGGATGACTGCCTACGTGGTGCCGGTCCCGACGAAAGTGACGGACGATCCGGACGCACCGATGATTGCGCCGCAGGTGAGCGCGAGTCAGATCCGGAAGCAACTGGGTGAACAGGGAATTGTCTACGGCGTGCTGAACGATGCGCTGAGTGCATTTGCTGATCGGACCGAGCTGACATCGATGGTGCAGGTGGCGCAGGGGTTGCCAGCGGTTGAGGGGCAGGACGCGCGGATCGATATTGTGGAGGCGGTGCTGCTGGCGACGGCGAACCATGAGCCGGTCAAGCTGGAGGACGGAAGCGTGGACCACCACGCGACCATGGCGCAGCAGTTTGTTGAGGAGGGGACGCTGATCGCGACGCGCCAGCCGCCGATTGAGGGGCGCGACGGCGAGGACATCATGGGGAATCCGAAGACAGCGCGGGCGGTCCGTGACCAGGCGCTGGAGTCGCTGGTTGGGGAGAACACTGAGGTCCGTGGCGAGGAGTTGCTGGCGACCGGACCGGGGCGACCGGTGCAGCGCGGGAGCAAGATTGATGTGTTGCCGGTGTTTGTTGTTGATGGCGACCTGGATTACTCCGTGGGCAACGTCGATTTCGCCGGGGATGTGACTGTGCGAGGGGATGTGAAACCAGGTTTCTCGATCGTCGCGACGGGCGCGGTGACCGTGTCGGGGATGACCGAGCACGCGAGGATCCGTGCCGGTGGCGACATTTCGCTGCAGGGCGCCGTTGGGATGATCGAGGGCGACGACGACGGCGACAGTGTGACTCACGAAGCGGAGATTGTTAGCGATGGGAACCTGACAGCGAATTACCTTCATGGCATTGCCGCAGAGGTGCTGGGCGAGGTGATGATCAGTCGCGAGGTGGTGAACTGTCAGCTGATGGCGAACACGGTGAGGACACCTTCGAGGGGGCGCATTGTTGGTGGCCTGACTGTGGCGAAGATCGAAGTGGAGACCGGGACGCTTGGATCGCAGAATGGAGTGTCGACTCATGTGCAGGTACACGCGAAGCGGAGCGACGGCCCGGGGGTGTTGCGCGCACTGACCGAGGTCCACGCCGGCGTGAAGGTGAATGTGAGCGGCGCGATCCTGGACGTGGAGGACGAGCTGAAGTCCTCGTCGTTCTGGCAGCTTGAGGGCGATGTTGTGCGGTTGGATGGCATGGCGACGGTGCAGGATCTGATTGCGCTGGCGGAGGCGACCGATCGGCGGCCGCCGGAGCTTCCCGACGAGCCGAATGAGGAGCCGGACACCACCGAGGCGGCGGCGTAGCCGGAGCCGGGCAGTCCGTTGACAGACGCAGACCCTATCGACTCAGGAGGTTGCTTGGACCTCCGCGATCGCGCGGCTGAGGTGTGCCTCTTCGATGAAGGGCTCGCCTGCTTCTTCGCGGAATTGGGCGGCACGGGCGAGGATGCGGGCGCGGCTGATGCCGGGTGGTGGTTCGACGGCCCAGGCGACGAGCAGCAGTAGGACGCCGTTGGGGTCTTCGAGGAAGATGAGGCGCTCGTAGCCGCGGCGGATCTCCTCGGAGCCCTGGATGCCGGCGTTCGAGAGTTCGAAGAAGGCCTGGTCCATGAACTGGGTGGTGACGTTGAGGGTGATGTATTGCATGGAGCCGGCGCCGAGGCTGGCATCGGCCAGTTTGAATGCGGGGTCGCGCGGTCCGATCAACATGAGGAAGTTGTCCGCGCCGAGGTTGAGCAGGAGCTGGACGGACTCGGGGTCATCGCGGTTGGGCTCGCCGTAGAGCACGGTGGCGCCGAGCTTTCGATAGAACTCGACGGACTCATCGATGCTTTTGACGATGATCGCGGGGTATCCGACGCCGTTGATTTCCATCGTGCCTCCTCGTGTGCCGGGACACGGTACCGAGAGTCGGGCGCAGGCGCGCGCCAGCGGTCGCGTTGACCGGCTTGGCGGGGCGCTCCTACCATCAGAGGCGATGATGTTGCACGAACACGTAGTAGTACCCACCGGCAGGTGAACGACGGTCGCGAGGCCGCCGCCAACCTGTCGTGACTGCCCCGCCAACGCGGGGCAGCTTGGTTTCTGGAGTTGTTCGCAGGTGCGAGCGATCCCCTCGATGACCGGAGACAGCAGATGACCACCCCTGAGACGAACGGCGAGACGAACGCTGCGAGCGAGATGGCGACGGCCTACGAGCCGGGCACGGTGGAGCAGCGAATTTACGAGGGCTGGGAGTCGAGTGGCGCGTTCCGACCGAGCCGGCCGGGGGCGAAGCCGTTCACGATCATCCAGCCGCCGCCGAACCTGACGGGCGAGTTGCACGTGGGGCACGCGCTCACCACGGCCGTGGAGGATGCGCTGATCCGCTGGCATCGGATGCTGGGCGAGGACGCGCTTTGGCTGCCCGGCGTGGACCATGCGGCGATCGCGGTGAACGCGATCATCGAGCGGCAGCTTCGCGACGAGGGTGTTTCGCGTCACGACATCGGTCGGGAGGCGTTCCTGGAGCGGGTGTGGGAGTTCGTCAACGCGTCGCGCTCGCGAATCGCGGAGCAGCACCGTCGCCTCGGGGCCTCCGCCGATTGGGAGCGCGAGGCGTTCACGATGGACGAGGCGCGCGGTCGCGCGGTTCGCCAGACGTTCAAGCAGCTCTACGACGACGGCCTGATCTACCGGGCCGAGCGGATCATCAACTGGGACCCGGTCAGTCAGACCGCCGTCTCAGACATCGAGGTGGAGTACGAGGATGTGGAGAGCGCCTTCTGGCACGTCCGTTACCCCGTGCTCGGCGACGACGGCAAGCCGACCGACCAGTACATCGTGATCGCCACCACGCGCCCGGAGACGATTCCTGCGGACACGGCGGTGGCGGTGAATCCTGAGGACGATCGGTTCAAGGATCTGATCGGGCGGCAGGTGCTGGTGCCGACGGTCGATCGCGCGGTCACGGTAATTGCCGACGAGGCGGTGGAGATCGAGGGCGGTTCCGGCGCGCTGAAGGTGACGCCCGGCCACGACCCGGTCGACTTCGAGATCGGTGAGCGACACGGCCTCGAGATCATCAACATCCTCAACCTGGACGGGACGCTGAACGAGAACGCCGGTCCGTACTCGGGGATGGACCGTGACGCGGCAC